>JBDTFL010000266.1:0-6292 GCA_039937955.1 Polyangiaceae bacterium
GCGAGCGACTCGACGACCGACTCGACGGCGGCTCCACGAACGCCTTCGATTCCGCCGAATCGTGAAGCGGCACGTCGACCGATCGATCCACCGATCGCGCGTGCGACATGCTCGCGTGTGTCGCGCGGTGCGGACGCGAGCGCTTCGGCGAGCGCGGCGACCGGAATCAAAACGGCGCGTTCCTCACCTTGGCCAGTGAGCCCCATACCCGTCGTGTGCACGGCGCCACGCGGAAGATCGAAACGCACCGATGAAGTGAGATCGACTCGCATCGCCTGAGATGAGATCTATCATCCCCCAAACGACTCCGCGAGCATCGAAACGTCCGGCGACGAGGCCGCTTCGCACGTTGCATGGGCTGGTCCCTGCATTCGCGATCGCCGTTATTTTCACGGCGTTTTCGAATTCCGCAGGTGCCCAGCTCGTGTCCCCGCGTCCTCCTGCAGATACGCCCCTTGCTTGTTCCTTTCGTCATCCGATTTGCGTGCATGGTGCAATGAGCACGGCACCGCGTGATGCGCTCGGCGTGCTCGCGGAGGCGGAACGCGCTTGGGACATCGCCGCCGACGTCATGAATTTTCCTCCGCCCGACCCCGATCCGAGGACGAACGCGTACGACATTTATTTGCGGCCCGCAGTGGAGAATGGCGCGCAGACATTTGCGTCGGAACGCGACATTGGCTCGGGTGTCGATCGCGCTGCGGCCTTCACGTTGCTCGACGCTCGGCTCGTTGGCGCAGCTCGCGCTCACGCGGTTTCACGGGGGATTTTTCGAGCGATTTCGTTTCGCGTTTCTCCCGCAACCAGCAATGCCACCGCCGAAGCCGAGACGATCGCGCTCGCGGATCTGGTCGTGCCGCAAGCCGCAGAGCGCAATTCCTTTTTCGAGTCGCATCCTGAGCGTGCGGTGTGTGATGCGCTTCCCGACGCGCCCTCGCTCTCGTCTTCGTTCGTGCACGACGCATCGTTTTTCTATTCGTGGCTGGACGACACGTATGCGAATCAGCCGGGTGATTTCACGCGTGCGCTTTGGGCGCTGACGCCAACCGTCACGCCGGTCGGAGCAACGCATTGGACGAGCGATCCCGACACGTTCGACGTGTTGCGCATGACATTCAAAGTGCAGAATACAAGCACCTCATTTGGGGATTTCATGCTGGATTTCGCGATCGCGCGTCAATTCGATCCGAATGGTCACGCGCGTCGTGATTGGGAGATCGATTGGCCGGATCACCCACGAAGACTCGCTCCACTATTTCCCATCGCACCGACGGGCTCGTCGACCATCTTGATCAGACGAAACGGCGCACCGGCGGGCTCGCGTTTGCGCGTCGAGGCGACCTGGGAAGAGCACGCGGCGTTTCATTGGGGCGCGGTGAAGCTCGCCGCTGACGGATCCGAAATCGGACGCCTTACCATTCCCACGCAAGACAAAGCCACCGACGCCCAAATCACGATCGACAATTTGGATGGCGTCGGCGCGGTGCTGCTCGTTGCAGTGAACGCCGGCGACGATTCGGTTCTGTTCGATCCCGACGCAGCGGTTTGGGAGCCACACGGTTATCTCGTTACGCTCGCGCAGCAGTGACGCTCGCGCGAATTATTTTTTTCGCAAACGCTTGCGACGGATCGACAGCGCGAGAACGCCGAAGATCGCCGCGTCACCAAAAAGCGAAATCGGCTTGTTTTCTCGGACGATCGAGCAACCGCCTTGCGCAGACGACGGGTACGTGCCCGTCCAAATGTCGGTGCTGATCGGAATGGTGTGCGGGAGAACGATCGCTGAACCGTCAAACGTTGCGCCGAACGTGATCGACGAGCCACCGGTGCCGACCGGCGCGTTGTACGAGTAGACGTACACGCCTGGTCCATGCCGCACGATGGTGGGCAAATCCGACACTGCCGCGCCATTGATTTCGATCTGCGGAGAGAGCCGCGAGCTGTCGAAGAGATCCGCGCGATGCGATCCGTCGGCGGTGCGCAATTCGAGAATGATGGTCACGGCGGTCTGACCGTCAGCCGGCGCGTAGTCGGAGCTCAGTGTCTCCCAACTTTGCGAAGATGTCGGAAGGGCGAGCAGCGGATTTTTCATCTGGTCGTAAGCGTCGAGCGCGCCCGCAACGTCGAGCTCACCCGGCCCGCCCTGATCCTCGAACGGCACCGAGCCGCGAAACGGATGCGCACCGGCTTGCAAAAGCACTGACGCCTCGTCTTGCGTGATCGTCGGATCACGCTGGAAAAGAAGGGCGATCGCACCGGCGACCATGGGCGCAGACATGCTCGTTCCGACCGCGACGCCGTCGTGTGAGTCGATCTCCATGCAGCGCGAATCTTGAACGCCGTTCTTCAACGGACAATTCGGGTTCGAGAAAATGCTGCTTGCGGTTCCGGGTGCCGCCTCTGCGCTGATCGCCCCGACGACGACTCCGCCTGGCGCCGAGAGCTCGGGTTTCGGAACGCCAGTCACGGTGGGACCCGCGCTCGAAAACCAACAAATGTCGCCAGCGCCCAACGGCGCGGGGAGCGTTCCGTTCGGTGCAGGATATCCGCCAGCTGGGTCGAGCACGGGAATGCGTAATTGCACCGGCACGTGCGCGACGCTGGTCCAGTTCGTTTTGTTGACGGTGCATCCGACGCCGATGAGCGAAGGATTCGTCGCCGGAAGATTGATGGTTCCTTCACGTACGCCCGCCGCGAAATACACGCGAGCGGTGGCGTCGCCGGTGCCTTGCATGAAGAGGTCGGCGGTGCCGTCGCCGCTCAACGTGATGGCGTACGTGCCTACCGGAAAGCTCCCGCTCCACACCGCGATCGCGCCGCGCGAGCCAGGCGGCACGGGGCTATTGAGCTGTCCCGACCCGTAAATTACGCCCGAATTCGTCGCGCCGATATTTTTCCCGAGCGAAGAATTTTCGTCGATGGGAGAGATCCATGTGCCGTCGGGGCCATCGATTCCGATCTGCAAGGAGGCGCCCGCGCGCAACGTGATCCACGTTTGAACTGCGCCGCTCAGCGGCGTTGGTGTGCATGTGACGGTGCCGCTCGAGTCGCTCGTGCACGCAGGTGCGGCGACGATCGGAACGCGCATCGTGGTGCCACCGCTCACGCGCACGCTTTCGTGAATCGGTGTGTCGACGATCGATCCACTGTTGCCGGCCGCGACCGAGATCGCGTGTCCGGGTTTGCCCGGGCCGACATTGGCAGCGAGCGCTTGCTCCCAAAGCATGAGGCCGTCGTGTGATCCGAAATCGCCGCCGATGGAGAGATTCACGGAGATCGGCTCTTTCATGAAGTCGCCGCGATTGAACAAGAAGCCGACACCGTCCACGAGGTCGTCGTTGTCGATCGATTCGCTTCCTTGACGTGTGACGCGCGCGACGATGATGCCCGCGTTCGGCGCAATTCCGATGTACGGGGTTCCGCCGCCATTTCCGGCAGCGATCGAGGTCACGTGCGTACCGTGACCGACCTCGTCGACCGGCCCTTTCGCGTGGGAGCTGAGTAGTGCGTTGATGTCGTCAGCATTGTAGACCGCGCCCGAAACGAGATTGCCGTTTGCGTCTTTCACACCGAATTGATTTTCGAGATCGGGATGAAGACCGAGCGGCGCGAGCGACAAATCCAAGAGCCACGCCACGCGCGTCTTGCCGCTCGCATCGAGAAAATCCGGGTGTGTGATGTCGATGCCGGTGTCTGCAACGCCGACCAAGGTGCCGGTGCCGTCGAGCCCGTATTTTTTTCGCGCATAGATGGCGTGCGTCCACTGGCCCGCTTGATCCATCAAGAGATGCAACGGCGGAGAAATCTCGAGGTGCAAATCCGGATGCACGTTCGCGAAGCCAAGAAGATCGGTCGGCTCACCACGCAGCTCACCGATACCCGGCGCCACCTGCCGCGCGCCGAGCGACGCCGCCGTGACTCCGTTCGGAAGCGCAACGAGCGCCCCCATCGGCCCGATCATTTTTGGCGCGAGAGCCAAGCGTGCCTGCGGTCCGAGAATGCGGAGCACCTCGGCACCGTTCGGAAACGAGGTCTTTGGCGGATCTGCAAATGCATCCCCGACACCTAAAAATGCCGACAAAATCGCTAAAATTTGTATGTAGAATGCACGTTTTCGCATTGGGTTTCGCGGCGCCTATTTGTCCTGATTAAACGGGCGGCACCATGTGCTTCTTCTTCGGGCGCTCCTCGCGTCGGTCGGTGCAGCGCTCCAAACGGTCGGCGATTTCTTTTCGCAGCTGATCACCCGGCACCACTGCGTCGATGACGAGCTCACTCGCGAGCTTCATCAAGTCGACGTCCGCGCGATATTCGTCTTGCAGCTTCTTCACGTACGCTTTGCGTTCGTCGCCTTCGGGCACTTCTTGGATCTTGTTGTAGTAGACGGCGTTCACCGCAGCTTGCGGCCCCATCACGGCGATCGATGCAGAGGCGAGCGTGATGCAGGCGTCGGGCTCGAATGCCGGACCGCACATCGCATAAAGCCCTGCGCCGTAGGCTTTTCGGATGACGACGCTGATTTTCGGCACCGTCGCCTCGCTCACTGCGGCGATCATTTTCGCGCCCGCGCGAATGATGCCTTGGCGTTCGACTTTGGTGCCGATCATGAATCCGGGAACGTCGGCCAAGTAGACGAGCGGAATGTTGAACGCGTCGCAGAGCCAAATGAAGCGCGCCGCTTTGTCGGCGGAGTCGACGAACAAAACGCCGCCGAGCCATTTCGGTTGATTGGCGACGATGCCGACCACCTTGCCTTCGATGCGCGCGAGGCCGGTCAAAATTTCGCGAGCGAAGAGCGCTTTGATTTCGCACCACGAATCTTCGTCGATGATTTCTTTGATGACGGTCATCATGTCGAAGAATTTATTTTCGTCGGCGGGGACGAGCTCTTCGATTTTTTTGCCGGATAATTTCGGGGGGCGCGGCGCAACAGCAGGCGGCAAATGCTCGAAATTTGCCGGGAAATACGACAAATAACGTTTGCAGAATGCAATGGCTTCGTCTTCGGATTTCACGAGCACGTCGCCGCATCCGGAGACCGAGCAGTGCATCTTCGCGCCCCCCATTTCTTCGAGGCTGACCTTTTCGCCGATGACCATTTCGGCCATGCGCGGCGATCCCAAGTACATGCTCGCGTTGCCGTCGACCATCACGACGACGTCGCAAAATGCGGGAATGTACGCGCCGCCCGCTGCGGAGGGACCGAAGAGCAAACAGATTTGCGGGACGACGCCGCTCATCTGCACTTCGTTGTAAAAAATTCTTCCGGCGCCTCGCCTGCCCGGAAACATTTCGATCTGATCGGTGATGCGCGCGCCCGCCGAGTCGACGAGGTAGAGCATCGGCACGCGGAGCTTCGACGCAGTCTCTTGGATGCGCAGAATTTTTTCGACGGTGCGCTTGCCCCACGAGCCCGCTTTGATGGTCGAGTCGTTGGCCATGATCGCGACGGTGCGGCCGTCGATTTTTGCGGTTCCGGTGACCACCCCGTCGGCCGGCAAATCGGGATCGTTCGTGTTCGCCAGTATGGCGTCTTCCACGAACGAGCTCCCTTCCCCGCCGGGGCCTGGATCAATGAGCCTTTTGATGCGCTCGCGAGCGAAGAGCTTGCCGGTTTCGCCGTTTTTCTTGTGATATTTTTCGGCGCCCCCTTTCTCGATTCGAGCCAAATTCGCGGCTAATTTCGCGGCCGGCGTCGTTGCGGCGGAGGTACCAGGGGTGTTCGAGGAGGGTGTTTCGGGAGGCATGGCCGACGGAGATTAGCGCCTTTTCAAGGCTCAACGCCCGTGTCCGAGGGGAGCTCCGCGCGAATCTGATGACGTCTGGTGTTCCGCTGGCATTTCATGACGGAACCGGCGGTTTTTGGCCATTCGCGAAGGTACACTGTGAACCTAGAGGCCCCCCTGACCCCGGCAACACCCCCGACGATCGTGCTCGAGCAGCCCGCGCCCTGCGCAGAGTCTGCCGAAAATGCGTCGGAGCTGTTTGCGAGCGCTCTGCCCGTCACGTCGGGTGATCCGCTCGCGGGATGGTCGGTGCATGTGCGTGTTGCAAGCGTCGGTCACGGCCTTGAACGAGAAGGCACACCGACGTTGCGGGCAGATGGCGAGCTGCTCGACGCACGTGGCGTTTCGATCGCGCGTCGATCCTTCACGAATCACGGAACGACGTGCGCACCGCTCGCGAAAGCGATCGGCGTCTGGGCGTCGCTCGCGCTCGACGACGAACGCACCAAAGTCGAAGCCACCCCTGATCCGAATCGCGCCATCGCCCTCGCAGACACCGATGAAAC
>JBDTFL010000267.1:0-11552 GCA_039937955.1 Polyangiaceae bacterium
TCGCGCCCGCATCGCCGGTGCTCGACATCATGGATGCGCCGCCGTCGAATCCGGGTGAAGGCCCGGGTGGCGTGGTCGTCGTCGTTGCTCCACTCGCGGTCATCGCGGGTGCCGCTGCGCCGCCATCGCTGTCTTCCGGCTGATCGACGTCGTGCAAGTGCGCCCATCCGGTGAGCGCCGCGGTGTCTTCGGATGGTTGCGGCGCGATCAACGTCGAGCCGAGACGACCTTGCGACGCGAGCTGCGACATCGCCTGATCGATCGGAATCGCCGGACCGTTGTTCAGCTTCGCGGTCTCCGAAGCATGAAGCGCGTTCAATTCGTCGGGGTCGACGAATTTCGAAGCGACGGCCTCTTCCATGATGTCGGTGAAATACGACTGGAGGACGAATTTGAGCGACACCAACACCACCACCGCTCCAGCGGCGATGGTGAGGATGAGGCGTAGTTGCGGGGGACTCTGATCAGTTGCCATGGTGGATTCTCAGGCTCCTCACGAGTTCTGGAATTGGAGGGCACGTTGGAGACGCGGGTCGCCGACGGGGATGAGTGCGACCTTCGACATGCGATAGAAAACCACCGCGCAGTACGCGCCGCCGACGCCGATGAGGCACGCGGCGTCGAGCCAGCTGACTGCGAAACCGTCTTGTCCGAAGTTCGGCATCACCAGCCAATAGATGTCGACGAAGTGCATGAACAGCAACCATGCCGAGCCGAACGCGAGAATGCCGAGCTTACGTTTTGCGTTGTGGGAGATGAGAACGAAGAACGGAACGATGAAGTTGAGCACCACGAGCGACATGCTCACGGTGGCCCAAGGACCATGATCCCAGCGCATGTGGAAGAAGGTCGTCTCCTCGGGAATCGCCGCGTACCAAATCAGCATGAATTGCGCGAAGCCGATGTACGCCCAGAACACGACGAAGCCGAACATGAGCTTTCCCATGTCGTGGTAGTGCTCCACGTTGATCTCTTTGACGAGCTTGCCCGATGCGCGAAGGCCCATCGTCGTCAGGATGATCAGCGCGTAGGCAGAGACAGCGGAGCCCGCGAAAATGTAGACACCGAAGATCGTCGAGAACCACAACGGGTCGAGCGACATGATCCAATCGAACGACGCGAAGGTGAGTGAGAAGCCGAAGATGTAGATTGCACCCATCGAGAAACGATTGGTGCTGACCGTGATTTTCGGGTCTTTCGTGATGTCTTGCTTGGTCGAGCGTGAGAGGAATGCCCAGCCGAGCCACGCCCAAAGTGCGAGATAAACGATGGCGCGGACCAAGAAAAATCCTTCGTTCAAGTACGCGCGCTTCGCGTGCAACGTGTGCTCTTCGTCGGCCTCGTTCGGATCGCCGTGCTCACCGCGCTCGTTCGCGTTGAGGATCGGCTCGTGCGCACCGGGCAGTCCGTTCATTCCGGGACCGACCATCGCCGGATTTTGCGCCATGCCGCCGTGACCGTCATTTGCGTTGGCCGGTCCGACCTGCTGACGCTCGTGACGTTGCGCGGGCGTCTCGGTTCCGGTCGGCTGCGCGGCGAGATCTGCTGCGGTCGTGTGAGTCGTTGCGACCTCGGAGTGCTCGGGCGACTCGTTGATCCACGGGAAGAGGTGGCCACGCATCATCCAAATCGGAGCGAAGAGAATCGCGAAGACCATCAGCCCGCTCGCGAAAATTTCGGCAGTCCGACGAATGGTGACGCTCCACCCCGAGCTCGTCAGATGCTGCTGCATGATGAAGAACAAAGTGCCGAGCGCCGGCGTGAGGATCGCGATGAACGCAAACAGGTACGAAAATGCGAGACGTTTCGGATCGCCTCCGCCGAGCGCAAATGCAGCGCCGAGCCCGAGGACCGCTGCACCGGCCGCGAACTTCCATGCGTTGGCCCAGGGGTGTCCTTCTTCGAGGTGATACTCGCCGGCCTTTTGTTTGTCGGTATTGCGCGCGGCGATGTCCGCCTTTTCGGACGGCTTTGACTTCGGAACGACCTTCTTCGCGGTCGTCTCTTTGTCGTCTGCTTTGTTATCGCTCACGGCTTCACCTCTGCTGCGACGGCTGCTTGGCTGATTTGGAGCGCGCGCACGTAGCTCACGACGGCCCATCGATCACGAACGGGGATTTGCGGTCCGTACGCCGGCATGTTGCGAACGCCGTTCGAAATGGTCGCGAAGATCTGACCATCCGGTGCGTGACGAAGACGATCTTGATGGAAGGTCGGCGGCTTCATCATGCCGTGACGAACGGCCATGCCGTCGCCGCTTCCGGTGTGGTCGTGGCAAGGCGTGCAGTAAATGCCGAAGCGATCTTGTCCGCGCTTCACGAGCGCTTCCATTCCGCCTGCTTGCTCGACCACCCCTTCCGGGATCGTCAAAACGTATCCAGAGCCGTCATCGAGGCGACCCGATGCGATGCTCTCGTCCCATTCTTCTTCACGCGAGACGACGCCTTCGGGCGGCGGGCGCATGTTGCGATGATCGGGGAAAAAGGCGCTTTCCTGCTGCATCGAGTATTTCGGCTGATCGTACATGTTGCGGATCGGCACGATGGGCTCGTCTTCCGTGGTCTGACCACGACAGCCCAAAGAAGCAAAAGACAGCGACGACGCGAGCGACGCGCACAGAACCAACGAAGAGAGTTTCATTTCTCTCCCTCGTTCCCACTGTGGTTCACGAGCTCGACGAACTCGGGATGCGTTTTTTCGAGAAGCTCACGTGTCTTGTCGAGCTTGAATTTCGGATCCTGCGCTTCCACCGAAATCCAGAACTT
This sequence comes from Polyangiaceae bacterium, assembly GCA_039937955.1. Lineage (GTDB taxonomy): Bacteria > Myxococcota_A > Polyangia > Polyangiales > Polyangiaceae > JAICXU01. The sequence goes on from JBDTFL010000267.1 coordinate 2,766, forward strand.
GTCGGTCGAGAAGGACTTGAAACGATCCGACTCGAAGACCGGATGATTGTGTTGTGGGAGCTTGTTGATGCCGAACATTCCGAAAACCGCGGCGAAAGCCGAGAACAGAATGGTGAGCTCGAACATGATCGGCACCATCGATGCGATCGACGATGCGCTCGGTGGCTTGCCACCGATGACGATGGGGTAGTCGTAACAGTTCATCCACCACATCATCAGAAACGCGGTCGCCGTTCCGGTGAGCGCGCATACGATGACGATCCAACCGAGACGTGAGTCCGGCAGGCCCATCGCTTTATCCATTCCGTGAACCGGAAACGGCGTGTGGGCGTCGAACTTCGTGTAGCCGGCGTCGCGGAGCTTTTCAGCTGCGTGAATGCAACGCGCCGGTGATTTGTATTCGGCGAGAAAAAGAGCAGGTCGGTCCGATGCTTTCGGATCCTTCTTTTTTTCTGTCACCTTCTCGCCGGTCATCGCGTCGGTCTTCGCGTTTGCGGGAGATTTGGTTTCGATATTCGTTCGGTCCATGGCCTCACGCGCAGCTGCGTCGAGCCCTTCTTTTTTCGTCTTTTTGGAATGGAGCTGATCGTCGTCGTTCGACATGCTCATTCTCCCGGAGCCGGCTCGGGCTCTTCCGAGACCCCGCTGCTGGCGTGAAATTCAGGTCCGACCTCGTTGTGCGGATCGGCCGCGGGGATGACCCCTTTGACCTCGGCCATCGCGATCATCGGCATCCATCGGAGGAACAAGAGGAAGCAGGTAAAGAACAGGCCCATCGTTCCGGCGTAGGTTCCGATGTCGATCATGGTCGGGCGGAAGTAGCCCCAGGAGCCGGGGATGAAGTCATGGTAGGTCGAGCCGACGATGATGACGAAGCGCTCGAACCACATGCCGATGTTGACGAGGATCGAGATCACCATCAGTGCCGCCAAATTCGTGCGGAAGAATTTGAACCAGAAAAGCTGCGGCACGACGGCGTTGCAACCGACCATCGGGATCCATGCCCACCAGTACGGTCCGACGATTCGCATCAGCGCCCAAGCGCGTTCCCACTGATTGCCTGAGTACCAAGCGATGAAGAACTCCATCGCGTACGCGTAACCGACGAGGCTCGAGGTCAAGAGCATGACCTTGCACATCAGCTCGAGGTGCTGCGTCGTGACGATTGATTTCACGCCGTAGATCAAGCGCGCGACGAGCATCAGGGTCATCACGAGACCGAAGCCCGAGTAAACGGCGCCCGCGACGAAGTACGGCGGGAAGATCGTCGTGTGCCAACCCGGAAGCACTGAGGTCGCGAAGTCGAACGAAACGACCGAGTGAACCGAGAGAACGAGGGGCGTCGAGATCGCCGCGAGGATCAAGTAAGCGCGCTCGTAGTGCTGCCACGCGCGATTCGATCCGCGCCAACCAAGCGCGAAAAATCCGTAGACCCTCGCGCGCAGCTGCGTCTTCGAGCGATCACGAAGCGTCGCGAAATCCGGAATGAGGCCGACGTACCAAAAGAGAAGTGAAACAGTGAAGTACGTGCTGACCGCGAAGATGTCCCACATGAGCGGGCTCTTGAAGTTCGGCCAGATGCTCATCTGGTTCGGAATCGGAAACATGTAGTACGCGTACCAAGCGCGACCAATGTGGATGCCGGGGTACAGACCGGCGCACATGACCGCGAAGATCGTCATCGCTTCTGAAAAGCGATTGATCGACGTGCGCCACTTTTGCCGGAAAATGAAGAGGATTGCGCTGATGAGCGTGCCGGCGTGACCGATACCGATCCACCAAACGAAGTTGGTGATGTCCCAACCCCAATACGACGGTGAGTTGTTTCCCCAGACGCCGACGCCTTGCCAAAGCAAGTACCCGACGCAGACGCCGAGCAAGCTGAGGAAGCAGAGCGCGACGCCGAACGCGATGTACCAATTGCGCGGAGTCTCGTCCTCGGTCACACGCGCGATGCGGTCGGTGAGCGACTGGAACGTTTCGCCTTCTTCGATGAGGGGGATCTCACCGAGCTCTTTTATGGGCAAGTACGGCGAGGTCATCAGCCCATCTCCTTGTTCGGATTGCGGACTTTTCCGAGATACGTCGTGCGCGGGTGGGTACCGAGATCAGCGAGCAAGTCGTAGCCGCGGTCTCTGCGTTTGTGCTCTGCGACGCGAGAGCCGGGTTCGTTCAAATCTCCGAAGACGATGGCGCCAGCCGGGCACGCTTGCTGGCAAGCCGTGACGACCGCGCCGTCTTTCAGCGGCTTTCCGCTGCGGAGGGATCCGATCTTCGCTTCTTCGATGCGTTGCACGCAGTACGTGCATTTCTCCATCACGCCGCGCATGCGCACCGTGACGTTCGGGTTGAAGACCATCTTCGTGGTCTCCGGAAGATCGCCATACATCGTGTCGACCGAGGAGCCGACCGGGCCGCCTTGGAACTCGAGGTAGTTGAAGCGACGAACTTTGTACGGGCAGTTGTTCGCGCAGTAACGCGTGCCGATGCAGCGGTTGTACGCCATGTCGTTCAAGCCTTCGGGGCTGTGAGCGGTGGCGTTGACCGGGCAGACGTTTTCGCACGGAGCTTCTTCGCACTGCTGGCACGTCACCGGCTGCACCGCGACCTTCGGGTCCGCTTCGTCGGTGCCGACGAAGTAGCGATCGATACGCATCCAGAGCATCTCGCGCCCCTTGGCGACCTGCTCTTTACCGACCGATGGCGTGTTGTTCTCTGATTGGCAAGCGATGACGCAAGTGTTGCAACCCGTGCACGTTGCGAGATCGATCGTCATCGCCCACTGGTGCCCCGTCGAATAATTCTGACGATTCCAGAGCGGCAACGTCTTCGGGCGCGGCGTACGGAACTGCGCAAATTCCGGGGTTTTGCGATACTCCTCGAGCGTCGCGTCGATGGCGATCGGACGACCCTCCATCGACTGATGCTCTTGGGTTTGCGCAAACGTGTAGCTTGCACCTGTTTTGCGCAGCGCAACGCCATCGGCAAATCCGGATGAATCGGAAGTGCGGAGCGGATAGACGTCGAAGCCTTTTTCGTTTCCGTAGCGGCCCGCTTTTTTGCGACCCCAACCGAGCGTGACGGCGACCGAGTTGTCGGCTTGTCCGGGTTGAACCCAAACTGCGACTTGAATTGCCGCGCCGTTTTTGGAGAGCTCGATCATGTCGCCCGCGACGAGTCCGAGATCACCTGCCGTCTTCGGTGAAACGAGAGCGGCATTATCCCAAACGATCTTCGTCATCGGATCCGGGAGCTCGAGGAGCCACGGATTATTTCCTTCGCGACCGTCGACCATCTTCGGGCACGCAGCGAACGTGACCTCGACGTTGTCGGCACCGAGCGCCTTTCCGGCGGGTGCACCCTTCGAGAGTGCGTCGGCGATTTCTTTGCCGCGCGCTTCACCGGGCGTGAACGAGAACGGTGCGCTTCCGACAACCAAGCCGCGCTGAAGAGCCGCGCGCCATTGTTTGCTGAACGCATGATCGCCGTCGATTTGCCCTGCGAATTGATTCCATGTCGTCGCGGTTTGCGGCGAAGAGAGCTCGAACAAAGTCTCTTTGACGATGTCGATGCCCTTGGGCCGCGGCGCTTTTCCATCTGCCGCCTTACTCGCGATGAACGCGAGAAGCTCGATGTCGCTCACACCATCATAAAGAGGAGCGATGGTCGGTTGCTGAATCGCCCACGTGCCGTCCATCGAGCGTTGATCGCCCCATGCTTCGAGCTCGTGCGTGCGGTTCAAGTGCCATGACGTGACACTGGAGGTTTCGTCGATGTGCTCCGAAAGGTGGAGCGTCGTCTTCACCTTGGCGAGCTTGTCCGCGAATTTGAGATCGGCCGGTGCGTCGTAAACCGGATTTCCGCCGAGGATGACGAGCGTCTGGACTTTGGTGCCGTCCATGTCTGCGACGAGCGCCGAGAGCGATGCCGCTGCGTCGACCTCGAATGCGCCGTTGTTGTTCGTGTAGCCGACGGGGTCGACCACCGAGCCGTAAGAAACGATTTGCCCGACCGCGCCGAGCGCTGCATTGAGCGCGTGGGCGAGCGCATGAACGCGCGCCGGTTGACGACGACCTGCGACGACGACCGCGCGACCGCGATTGTCGACGAGCTCTTTCGCGACGGATTTCAGCCAATTTTCCGGGATTCCGTCAGCCGGCAAATTTCCGAGGCTCGCTGCGATGGGGCCGAGATCGATTCCGAGCGCGGCAACTTCTTTCGCGAGCAAACGCACGTAGCGCTCGACGTCGCGTGCCGGAAGACGAAGGCGATGATCGGCGTTCGCGCCGGTCGTTGTGTACGACGGCTCGACGACGTAGAGACGGCTCATCGTGTCGGTGGGCGCGCGAAGACGGCGACCGTCCGCGAAAGATCGCGATGCGCGAATCATCCCCGGCTCGGTCTGCAAGAAATCCGAGTCGAGCGCGATGATGGTGCGTGCGCGCGCATAATCGACGAGCGCGTGCATTGGCTGGCCGAGCGCGATGCGTGCGCCTTCGATCGCGTTGTCGTTCGAGGTCGCGTCGTAAACGTGGAAGCGCGTGTTCGGAAAACGATCCGTGACGTTCTTGCGGAGTCGCACGAACGACGGGGAATTCGAGCGCGGCGCGAGAAAGCGCAACGTGGCGCCGCCGTCCTTGTCGCTCGCCGCGAGAAGTGCGCCAAATTCGGCGTAGAGCTGATCGGCCTTCGCGTCGTTGTTGTTTTTGCGCGGGCCGGTCGAGCGATCCGGATCGTAAACGTCGAAGATGGTCGCTTGAACGACGCCATCGGTGCCACCGCGGCTCGCGGGATGCTCCGGGTTGCCTTCGATTTTGGTGGGACGACCTTCGTGCGTCTCGATGAGCAAACCGACTGCTTCACCGCCGCGATTCGTGACCGACGCGTAGTGATTCGAAATTCCGGGAATCACGTACTCGGGCGAACGCGTGTACGGGACGAGCTTCTCGAGCGGGCGACGCGCGCATGCCTCGAGACCAAAAAGCGCCGTCACTGCCGTTCCGAATTTCACGAATCCGCGACGTGAAATCTTGTCCGACATTTCGCCGGGCATTGCCTTCTTCGCAGCTGGTGCCGACGGCGCGAACACTGCGCCTTCGTCGATCTTCGCGACGCCGAGCGGAAATTCAGCCTCTTTTGCCTTGTTTCGTGAGGTCAGCTCCGCGTCGACGGCATTTTTTTCTTCGAGGCTCTTCCAAAAAACCTGCGCTCCGCTGGCTTTCGGTTCCTCGAACTGAAACGGCTCTCGCTTGCTCATCGGTGGCACCCTGAGCAGTTGGTCGGCGGATTTACTTTCGGCGGCTGCCATCCTGCAGGCGCCATATCCGGAGTCCAATTCATGTTCGTGATCTGATCTTTCGGCCGAAGGTTCGGCGACGGGTCACGGTGGCACTCGAGGCACCACCCCATGCTGATCGGTTTGTCGAGGCGCACGACTTCCATCTTGTCGATGCGGCCGTGGCAGGTCACGCAACCAACTCCAGCCGCGAGGTGCGCGCTGTGATTGAAGTAGGCGTGCTCGGGGAGCTTGTGGACCTTGGTCCATTCGATCGGCGCGCCGGTTTTCCAGCTGTCGCGAACCGGCTCGAGCTTGGCTGAGTCGGTTTTGACGATCGAGTGGCAACCCATACAGGTTTGCGTCGCCGGAATCATCGCGTGCGCGGAGCGCTCGATGTTCGCGTGGCAATAGCGGCAATCGATTCCGAGGTCGCCTGCATGGAGGCGATGGCTGTATGGAACCGGCTGTAGCGGCGCGTAACCCACTTGGAGATTTTTCGGCGAGCCGTAATACCAAAAGAGGCAAACGACGACGACGAGTGCTGCGTTCGAGCCGACAGCTACGGCAAGGCCGAGCTTGTTCAGCGCGCGGGGGAACAGTTGCATCCGTTCGGTCTTTCGGAAACTGTCTTGCGACTGGAATTAGCGAGCAAGCTTGCTCGCGTCCAGGGTGCGGGGAGCGGGGGAACCGGTTTGAAGCGAAAATCTAGAAGACGGCTGGATGAATCCGCGGGCACTTATAGGGGAGGGCTGCCCTCCTACACAACCCTTTCTCGCGCCCGCGCTAATCATTCTTCTCGCGAGGCGCACGCGCGAAATTCTTGCGCGAAAACGCGTACACCGCGGCGCGGGACGAATTGACGACTGCCCTTGAGGTCAGTCATCATTGAAGGATGCGCGGATTTCGTCTTGGGCTTCTTGCGGTCACATTCGGACTTGGATTTTCCGTTTATGCGTGCGGGTCTTCCGACGAGAGCACCTTCGACGGCGGAAGCGGTGACGACGGTGGAAACACCGATGGAACGATCTCCACCAATGATTCGGGTGGGCTCGGCGGAACGTGCACGCCGGCGTGTACCGCAACGCAAACATGCAGCGTCACGAATGTTTGCATCGCGAAGGGGACCTGCGCGGCGAACGGAGATTGTCCGTCCGGCGAGGTCTGCGACGTCGATGGAGGCACCAAGATGTGCATTCCCGGCGGCGCGTGCGGCGCGACGAAAGTTGCAGCCGCTGTCGTCCCGCCGAATTTGCTCATCACGCTCGATCGCTCGTGCTCGATGACCAATACGCCCGATGGCGGCGCAGTCGGCCCCGACAAATGGACCATCGCCATCGGCGCGCTCGACCAGCTGATGGAAAACTACAAGGGCAAAATTCGCTTCGGCCTGATCATGTTCCCCGATCCCGCGCTTCGCGGAACCGCCGGCGCCGCTCGCTGTGCGATGGCGAGCGGATCCGAAGAAGTCGCTGTCGGCGCGGGAAATGAAGGACAAATCGAAGGTATTTTGGATGCTGCATCGGACGCGAAGGCAGGCTCGTATCCGAGTGGACCGTGCGTGACCGACATCGACACTGCCGAAGAACGCGCGGGAATGGATCCGGGTCTCAGCGACAACACACGAAGCAATTTCATTTTGCTCGTCACGGACGGTGAGCAAGCGGGCTGCTCGGCGGGTGGTGGCGCAGCCGGCGCGATCCAAGCGGCGCACGATCTCTCCGCAGACGGCGGCATCTCCACGTTCGCGATCGGATTTGGCGGCGAAGCGAATCCGCAATTTTTGAGCAACATGGCGATCGAGGGTGGCACCGCCATTCAAGACGCGTCGTTTCCGAACCTCTTCTACAACGCGGCCGATCAAACGCAGCTCAATGCGGCGCTCGACGCGATCGCGAAGAAGACGCTCGGTTGCACGCTCGTTCTCGGAACGACGCCGCCCGATCCGACGAAGCTTTACGTGTTCGACAACGGCGACGCATCCGTGCCGCGCGATCCGGGCCACGCCAATGGCTGGGACTATTCAACCGCCACCAACACGGTCACCTTCTACGGCGCTATTTGCGATGGATTGAAGGCCGGCACAGTCACCGACGTGCAAGTCATCTACGGCTGCCCAACCGGCGTCCCCAAGTAAGACTCGCGGAGGCGGATCAATCGTCGATTGACCTATGCGCCGAGCGCGATCGCGATGAAGAGCGCGATCAAGTAGACGATCGAGTACGCAAACAAGAGACGTGCGCGCTTTGGCGTTTGCTCTTCGGTGCCCACGAATCCGTACGTTGCGAATGCGCAAAACAGCGCGCCCAAAATTCCAGCGGCGACGAGATAGCCGCGACCTGCGACGCCGAGCGGAAACAAGAGGAGCGTGCACGCGACGAGCGTTCCGGAAAAATTCAAAACCGCGCGCCACGTGGCGGCGTCGCCTGCAGCGTTCGGCATCACCTTCAGGCCGGCCGCGGCATAGTCCTTTTTGCGAAACAGCGCGATCGCCAAAAAGTGGGGAATTTGCCACCAAAACAGGATCGCGAAGAGCACGAGGCCGCCCGCGTCGATGTGCGCGGTCGCTGCCGTCCAACCCATGAGCGGCGGAATTGCGCCGGGCACTGCGCCGACGAAGAGCGACGCATGCGACTTCTGTTTCAGCGGCGTATACGCGAGCACATACATGAGGTGGGCGAGAACGGCGAGCAACGCGGTGACCGCATTCACGCCAATCGCCAAAATCGGAATCGCAAAAACGCTGAGCGCGACGCCGAACACGAGCGCGGTCTTCGGCGCCATTCGACCGGCGGGGAGAGGACGGTTCATCGTCCGCTTCATGTTGCGATCGATGTCGCGTTCCAAATACATGTTGAGCGCGTTGGCTCCGGACACGATGCAAACCGCGCCGACCAAAAGCATCGCGAGTGTGTCGCTCGACGCATTCGGAAGGCTGCCGTCGGCCTGAAGCGGCGCATGATGCTCGGCGAGCTTCATTCCGCCATACGACGTCGCCACGACCATTGCCGTGATGCGCGGCTTCATCAGCGCGACGAAATCCTTCAGATCTCGAAGCAAATCCCGCAGGATTTCTTGCGGAGACAGCCGGCGTGCGGCGGAAGTCGTCGGCATTTCGTGGCCCCTTCTAGGTAACGGCGCGTCGCACGTCAAGGACAGGTTGCGCGCCTCGCATGTTTGTGGGCGCGCTTGGCTGCGATAGGACGCACGGCGTTCAGTTGAAGACGAAGTTGTTGATGCCGGTGACGATGACGCCAATGATGCTCTCACCGGCGATGATTCCCGAGGCGACCGGAATCACGAAACGCTCGGCGGTTTTCGGGTTCATTCTGCCCAGCGCCGATGCGATGAGCGCACCGATCAAAAACGAAAGCGGCACCGAAAACGGAAGCAACAATCCGAGGCCGATGCCGGTCGCCGACGGCATATAGGGCTTTGCCTTCGGAAGATAAAACTCGACGAGCGTGAAGAGCGCGCCAATTATCACGCCGACCACGATGCACTCGCGCGCC
>JBDTFL010000268.1:0-6177 GCA_039937955.1 Polyangiaceae bacterium
CCAGGCTGTCGACGGCGGAAACCGCCGCGTTGAAGCCGCTCAAATTGAAGAAGAACGGATCGGCGCGAAGGCCCGCAAAGACCTTCACTTTGCCGTCAGCGCTCGCGAGACCGGTGGTCGCGCTGGCGTCGCCGGTGATGTATTCGTCCGTGCCGACCCACAGCGAAATTTTGCCGGTGGCGTCGAACGTCGCGATGATGTTTTTCTCAACGCCGGTCGTTGCGCCGTATTTCGCGCCACTCTGCGTATGGAAAACATACTGGGTGGCGTTCGAGAACGCGGTTCCCGCCGGTGCGTTCGGCGTGACGGTCATGGCGAATACCATGTTGTTACCATCCATCCACGAGTAGACATCGTTGATGTCCGCTGCGGGATCGCTCATGGTAGCCGGTGCGTCCAAGTGGTCAGCGGAACGTGCACGGGTCGAATACCCGAGTGCCGCCGCGAGAACCGCGCCTGTGAGCGCGCCTCCCAATAGCCAAGTTTTCTTCATCTAGTTCTCTCCCTCAAGAAGTGGGCGATACGTGAGAGGAAGACCCCCTCGCAATCCAGGCTACGCGCCGGATCAGAGGACAGTTGCATAAAAATGAACTCAACCTGTTGAAACTATTCGCTATTTCGTGCTACGAATTCATATAATCGTGTCACGCCTGGGCCGCTCGGAGTAGCCGCTTCTCCGCCTGAATCCGAGGCTGTTAGAGTCTCGCTGCATGAAAGACGAGCTCGTTCGATTCGGCGTGGCCATGGAAGCATCGCTCGTGCGCCAGCTCGATGAAGTGGCTGAGGCGCGTGGTGTGACACGGTCGGAGATTCTGCGGGATTTGTCGCGAGCTGAAGTGGCGCGTTCCCGCGTGGCGAGTGGAATGCCGGCGGCGGGTGCGCTCACACTCGTCTACGACCATCACGTACGCGAGCTTTCGGAGAAGCTGACCGAAGCGCAGCACAAGATGGGTGAGCAGGTGCGCTCGACCATGCACGTGCATCTCGACGCGACGAATTGTCTGGAGGTCATCGTTTTGCGTGGCCGCTCCGACCAGCTGCAGCGCGCGGCAGAAAAATTGTTGGCGACGCGCGGAGTGAAGCAAGGCGGTCTGACCCTCATCGCAGATACGCCCGGCACGCACACGCATTCATTCACGCACGCACATGGTGAGGACGACCATCCCGATCACGCTCACGAGCATCCGCACGATCACGATCACGTGCATGATCAGGATCACGGCGGCCACGCGCATGACCACGCGCGCGATCACGCGCCTGCGCCGATCAAAAAAGGCTCCATCAAGAAGAAAACCCGCTGATTCTAGCGGTATTTTATATGTATGTTACAGCTATTTTGCAGAGCGCGCCGCGAGCGTCGAGTTCTTGTGGCCGTACGCGAAGTAGATCGCAAGGCCGACGATGAGCCACGCGAAGAAGCGCATCCACGACGACGGCGGCAAATAATAAATCAAGAACACGCACGAGCAGAGACCCAGCCCGGGAATGAGCACCGGACCGAGCGGCACGCGGAACGGACGTTTGCGACCCGGATCACGGAAGCGCAAAATCATGATGCCGAGGCAAACCAAAATGAACGCGAAGAGCGTTCCGATGTTGGTGAGGTCGACCATCTCGTCGATGTTGGCGACGCCCGCGGTGAGCGAGACGACGACGCCGGTGACGATCGTCGCAAAGTGCGGCGTGCCGTATTTCGGATGAACCCGCGCGAACGCTTTCGGGAGAAATCCGTCGCGCGCCATCGCAAATAAAATGCGCGGCTGACCGAGCTGAAACACCAGTAAAACAGCCGCTTGCGCGATCACCGAGCCGAGCGCAACGATGCCGACCATCCAATTCGGCATCGATACGAATTTCATCGCGAGCGTGAGCGGCTCGGCGCGTTCGCCTTCGCTCGCGTGGACCAAATACGAGTACGGCATCATGCCCGTGAAAATGGCCGCGATGACGACGTAGATGAGCGTGCAGATGATGAGCGAGCCGATGATCCCGATCGGCATGTCGCGTTCAGGATTTTTGCATTCTTCGGCGCATGTCGAGACGGCGTCGAAGCCGATGTACGCGAAGAAAATCGCAGCAGCTCCGGCGCCGATTCCTGCGAAGCCGTTGGGCGCGAACGGATGCCAGTTCGCGGGTTTGATGAATTTGGTGCTGACCAAAACGAAGAAGAGGAGCACCAGCAATTTCACGCCGACCATCACGGCGTTGAAGCGCGCGGTCTCTTTCACGCCCCAAACCAAAAGAACTGTGAGGAGCGCGACGATCAGAATCGCAGGCAAATTAAAGACGATCGGGATGTGTCCGAGATGCGGCGCAGCGGCGAGCACCTCCGGCGCTTTTTGCGAAGCGGTGCGGTAATCGATCACGAGCCAACGCGGAATATGGAAGCCGAGCCCAGTGACGAACGTGTCGAAATAGTTGGACCACGAGATCGCGACGGCGACATTTCCGATCGCGTATTCGAGGATGAGATCCCAGCCGATGATCCACGCGACGAGCTCACCGAGCGTCGCGTAGGAATAGGTGTAGGCGGATCCGGAGACCGGAACCATCGACGCGAACTCCGCATAACAGAGCGCGGTGAATCCGCAGACGACCGCGGTCAAAACGAGCGACACCATGAGCGCGGGACCTGCGCCGGGTCGCAATGAATCGCCAGCCGTCGCGGTGCCGATCGTCGCAAAAATACCGGCGCCGATGATCGCGCCGATGCCGAGCATGATCAGATTGAGGGGCCCGAGCACTTTCTTGAGCGCGCGGCCCTCCCCCTCTGTTTCGCCGACGAGCGCGTCGAGCGACTTTCGCTGCAAAAGCTGCTGGAAATTGAAGCCCGGCGTGCGTGCGGCCATCGAGCGCGCGACACTATCACCCTTTAAAGCGAAAGCTGTTCTACGCTGGCGCTCACCTTGAGGGCCCTCCTCGGCGTTCTGACGGCGGCTATTCTAGCGAGCTTCGCAAGCATCGCGACGAGCGCGCACGCGCAACAGGCTCACCCGGCGGCCTCGGCGAGCGCATCGGATCAAACAGGCGCACAAGCTGGAACAGGTGCGGCGGCCGGTAATGAAGCGCTGGACGAAAACGGAAATCCGATCGTCACCGCAGACGTCGTGAATCGCGCGGCGAATGCGGAGCCCGGCACCGAAGAAGAGAACAAGCTTTTGCCCGAAGCACCGCTCGAATCACCGCCGCCTCCGCCGCGTCACAAAGGGCTCGTGCTCGAGTCATCGCTCGGAGCAGCGGATTTTCTCGGCAAATTCGGCGCGGTGACGCCGCTCGGCTTTTGGCTGCACACGCAGCTCGGTTACGAAATTTTCAATTGGCTGATGGTGTTCGGTGAAGGTGAGCTCGCCTTCACGGACACGTCGGGCACGCAAGGTCCGACCGAATCACGCGCGTTCCCGATCTTCGGTTTTGGCGGCGGCCTGCGCGCAACGGTGCACCTCACCGACCGCGTCGCGATCTTCGGGCAAGGTGATCTCGGCGCAATGAAAGCCGACATCACGACCGGCGCGCTCGCCAACATCGGCTACAAGAACGCCGAAAATCTCGGCCTCTACGCGGGCGGCCGGCTCGGCGTCGAGTGGTACCAGATCGATCGGCATCTCGCGCTCTCGCTCCAAGTCGGCTTGCGCGACGCGCTCGGCTTCAAGCGTCAAGTTGGCAGCGATCTGCCGCTGATGCTCGATGCCGGGCTCGCGCTTCGCTACACGTTTTGACCGTCGCCGGCGCGTAGCTCGCCGCTCAACCCTCTCAGCTCGATCTCGGATCGCCTTTAAAACAAGGGGGATTGTGACGGCTTGACATTATTCGATGTGTATCTAATTTGATGCTTATCAAATTAGAGGATCATCAAACAATGCTCTCACCGAAAAATCCGTTCGCGGCGCTGGCTGACCCGTCACGCCGTCGCATTTTGAAGTTGCTGCGCAAAGGGTCGATGACCGCGGGAGACATCGCGGACGTTTTTCACCTGTCGAAGCCGACACTGTCGCATCACTTCCGCATTTTGCGCGCGGCCGGTTTGGTCCGGACCGAACGGCGCGGCACCACCATCGTTTACACGCTGCAGGCAAACGCGATCGAAGAGCTCGCCGCTGAAATTTTGGATCTGACCAGCAACCCGAAGTTACGAAAGGCCCGGACGTCGTGAGCACGAACAAGAATTTCAAGGTCGGTTGGGATGTTGCATCGCTGACGATGGTGGCTGGCACCACGCTGATCTCGTGGAAAATCCTGCCATCGCTCCCGCCCGTCATCGCCACGCACTTCGACATTCACGGCAACCCGAACGGATTCAGCTCGCGTGAATTCGGCGCATTTTTGCTGCCAATTTTGTCGCTTGTGGTTTGGGCGATCCTCCGTTTCGCGATGCTCGCCGCACCAAAAGCGTGGCGCGCGAAGGCTGCAAATGCGCCGATGGCCGCGATGGGAACGCTCACCGTCGCGTTTCTCTCGGGTCTTCATTTCGCCGTTTTGAATGCAGCGTTGAATGGCGGATCGGGTCTCGGTCGCGAGCTCGCCGTGTTGCTCGGCGGCATGTGGATCGCGCTCGGCATTCTCTTGCCGCGCATGCGACGCAATCCGTTGATCGGCATTCGCACGGCGTGGACGCTCTCATCAGATGAGAATTGGGCGCGCACGCATCGCGTGGCCTCGTACACATTTCTCGTCGGCGGTGTTTTGTGTTTAGGGGGCGGCCTGCTCGGAACGACTACAGCAATTGCCATTGCTATCGTCACCGTGATCGTCAGCGCGCTGATCCCGACCATCTACTCGTGGTCGATCGCGCGTCACACCTAAGCTTAGAACCTCAGTCGTCGACGTTGGCGTCGCGGCTGCTCGATGCATCGATAGGAGTCGTCGATGCGTCGGGCACGCTGCACGCGACGTTCGCGTCGATCTTCTGTGCTCCGCCATCCGCGACGCCGAGATTGGTGCACGCTTTTCCGACGAAAATGATTTCGCCGTTGGCCTCGTCACCCCATTTCCACCCTTGTTTTCCCGATGGATCGAAGGGGATGGTCACACCGTTCACCGTCACGCTAATGGAACCGACGCCGTTCGGAACCGACGACGTGAGGTACGTACACGTGCCGATCTGATTTCGGATCGTAACGAACGCGCCTTCCAGATCCGACTGTGAGGTCGCCGAGTAGTAGTGATCGGTACCGGATTGCGAGCGACCACCGGCGTCCGCCATCGCATTGAGCACCGGCTCGTCGGTCGTGTCTCCCGGATCGTGAATTCCGATCACGTAAGTCGGAAGTCCTTGAGACGCGTACGACGTGATGCGACTGAGCGTGCGCGTGTCGTCGAGACAAAGCTGTGGATCGAACGGCGGCGGATTGTCTCCACAGAACGTCTCCAAGGGATTCGCGCACGTGCACGTTTCCGAGTCGAGACTCGCGTTGCAATTCGGACCACCGTCTGTCGCCAAGATGATCGCGCGAGCCGCAGATGCCGTGCGAATGCTCAAGAGACCTTGAGCGGCGACTGTGAGCGCATCGGCGGTCGGTGTTCCACCGAGCGGCGTGATCGAGTTGATCAGATTGAGAAGCGCTCCGACATTTCCGATCGCTGGCGCGAGATTCACGGAAGACGGCGCGGCACAGTCCTGAGGAGATTGTTGCGAAACATCGGGAAAAACCGTACTTCCAATGGACATCGTCTGATCGACGCTCGGCAACGCAACGGCCAGCGAGCTCTCGAGCACCTGCCAACGCGTGGAGCCATTGGCCGAAAATGGTTCATTCATCGAGCCCGACGCGTCGAGCACGAACATCACCGTCGGCTGCGCCGGTTGCAGTTGAAATGTGCCGGGAATGCACGGCACCTGTGCGTCGGGACCGGCCTCGCTGCTGATGTTGAGCACGAGACCGTCGTTCAATTCGGTTCGCGCACCGCAGCTCGCCGCGCAAAGTGTCACGACACAAATGGCACCGGCCAAACCGAGATGTGAAGTGGACATGATGGATCCGAATTGCCGAAGAGAAGCCCACCCATCTTACGTGGATCGAGCAAACGCGCTAGCGGGCGGAAATGCTCGGCCCCGAATTCATGACTTTTTGTGAGCAGCCATCGCGAGATCGCGCACTGTACGAACGTCTGCGAGACACGAGTGGATCGTCGCTCGATGTCGGGCTCGCAACGCGGGGATGGTTCAGCGCCGGGTATGTT
>JBDTFL010000269.1:0-6022 GCA_039937955.1 Polyangiaceae bacterium
AGACCGGCGAGGTTCGCCAGGAGCCTCGCACGCTGACGAACGCGGACGGCAACGCCGTCCACGTGTGTTCGTTCGAGCTCTGTCATGCACGCGTTCGCGGTGATCCGCGAGGCGCAGTGCCGAGGAAGACATCATGAATTTTTACGCGATGTGGCGCGCACGACGGTGCGTGTCTGTTCTGTGGATTGCAGGATCGATGGTCGGCTGCGCGACGACCGGTCAAGACTCTTACGAAGCGATGCACGCGGACGTGGATCGCACCACTGTCGCAGATGCACGCGCTCGAGCCGACGACGAACGCGCGCTCGAGGGTCCGGAGCTTTCGCGCTCGACCTATGTGAGAGCGGTTCTTCATCGCAACCCGTCGATCGAATCCGCTCGCCAAGCGTGGCGCGCAGCCGTCGCGCGCGTTCGCGAGTCCGGCGCGTTCGAGGATCCGATGGTGACCTTCGACGTCGCTCCACTATCGATTGGATCGTCCTCCGTGAGGCTTGGTTACGACGCAACCGTGAGTCAGCGTGTGCCCTGGCCGGGAAAGCTCTCACTCGAAGAGACAGCATCGAAGGCGGAGGCCCAAGCAGCACGCAGTGACGTTGAGGGGACGCGGAGGGAGCTCGCGCTCACCGCGTCACTGCTCTACGACGCGTACTTCGTCGCGGCGCGTTCGCTTGAGATCAACATGCAGCACATCGCTTTGATGCGCGAGCTCAAGGCCGGCGCGCTCGCGCAGTTCGACAGCGGTCGCGGGTCAGCGCAGGATCCGCTCGAGGCCGAGGCCGAGCTCACACACATGGAGCACGCCGCAGTCACCCTCGAATCCGATCGCGAAGTGGTGATGGCGCAAATGAACGAGCTGCTCCATCGCGATCCGGAGGCGGCGCTTCCGCCGCCGACAAAAGACATCGCCCTGCCGCAGCTGCCGGGCGCGGCGGATGGCAAGCGCTTCGGAGAGGAAGCCGTCGCCAGACGTCCGGAAATCCAGTCCGATCGTTTCCACGCGCTCGCGGAAAAAGCGCGAGCAGAGCGTGCGGAGCGTGAGTCGTATCCCGATCTCACTGTTTCGACTTCTTACAGCTCCATGTGGGCCATGCCGGAGCATCGATGGATGGTGGGTCTCGGGCTCAATGTTCCGATCCAACTCGGACGCCGGGCCGGCGCCGTCGACGAGGCCAACGCGGCTCGCGCGCGTTTCGAAAGCGACGCCCTCAGCGCTGCGGACAAAGCGCGCACCGAGGTCGTCGTCGCACTCAAGCGTCTCGACGAAGCGCAGCACATCGTTGGTCTCTTCGCCGACCGGTTGATCCCTGTCGCCCGTGACCAGGTGGACGCGGCGCGCGCCGGGTTCGTCGCATCGCGGAACGATTTCGTGGCCGTCGTCGGTGCCGAAAAGAATCTGCGCAGCGTCGAGCTCGACTACCAAATGGCGCGCGCGAACGTGGATCGACGACGCGCTGAGCTCGACGCGGCTCTTGGGCGCATCCCCGGTCTCGACGCGAAGGACGGTGGACGATGACCACGCCCCCGCATCTTCGTTCGCGTCGCTCGCTCATTTCGATCGCGCTCGTTGTTGCGCTGGTCAGCGCATTCGCCCTCCTTCGTCGTCCGCTCATCGCTTGGTTCACGGGCGACGACACGGGAGCGAACGAGGGAAAAGCCGTGATCGCGCAGGCGGGTCCTCTGACACTTCACGCGTCGCTCGATCCGGATCCGCCTCGGCAAAAGGGGAATGCGATGCTGCTGGAGGTCAAGACGGCGAGCGGCACGCCCGTCGACGACGCGATTGTAACGGTCGACTACGACATGCCCGCGATGGGATCGATGGCCGAGATGCGCGGCGGCGCGACGGTGTCGCACGAACCAGGCGGGCACTACCGCGCGCGCTTCGATCTCCCCATGGGCAGCGGCACCTGGACACTGAAGACTAAGGTTCAAGGATCGCAAGGCGAGGCAACACAAGACTTCACCTTCACGGTTGGAGCGGCGGGGCTCTCAGCAGTCGGTGGCGGCAACGCGGGTGCGATCTCGAGCGCGGGCGAAATTGATCACTACACGTGCTCCATGCACACCTCGGTCAATCAGAAAGGACCAGGCAAATGCCCGATCTGCAGCATGGCTCTCGTGCCCGTCATGAAACAGCAACAAGACGAAGGGATCGTGACGATCGACGAAGGACGTCGACAGCTGATCGGTGTGAGAACCGCTCCTGTCATCGAAGCGCCGATGCGCACCACCCTCCGCGCCGCAGCTCGCGTGAGCTACGACGAGTCCACGCTCACCGACGTGAGCCTCAGGGTGCACGGCTTCATCACGAAGCTCTCGGTCAACGAGACCGGGCAGAAGGTATCGCGCGGCCAAACGCTCTTCACGATGTACAGCCCCGAGCTCTACAACGCGCAGCAGGATTTCCTGCTCGCGAAGCGGGGATCCCTAAGTAGCGCTGCGCCCGACAGCGGCAGTCGAATCGAAGGACTCGCGCAAGCGGCGCGTCAGCGACTCCTCCTCCTCGGAATGAGCGACGCGCAGGTCGATGCGGTCGCGAAAGACGGCACGCCGATGGAAAGTGTCGCATTCGCGTCGCCCGCGAGCGGTTTCATCGTCGAAAAAAATGTCGTCGAAGGCGCTTCGGTAGAGGCCGGAATGCGTCTCTATCGAATCGCGGCGTTGAACAAAGTCTGGGTCGATGCCGATATCTACGAGTCGGATCTTGCGAATGTGCGCGTCGGCGAGCATGCATCCGTGACCCTCGATTATTTGCCGGGTCGTTCCTTCGAGGCCCGGGTCGCTTATCTCTATCCGGACATCGATCCGAAAACGCGCGCGGGTCGCGTGCGCATCGAGCTCGCAAACAAGGATCTCGATCTGCACCCCGGCATGTACGCGAGCGTCGAGCTCGCCGCGGAGCTCGGCACGCGCGTCCAGGTTCCTGCTGCCGCAATCGTCTATACGGGCCCGCGTCACCTCGTGTTCGTCGATCTCGGACAAGGTCGATTCAAGCCGCAGGAAGTCCAGATCGGTACCGAGTCGAACGGCAAGGTCGAGGTGCTTACTGGCCTACACCCGGGTGATCTCGTCGCGACGTCGGGGATCTTTCTCATCGCGGCGGAAGCGCGCATCAGCAGCGCCACGAGCTACTGGGACAATGCACCGATACTCTCCGACGGGGGCGTCACCCGATGATCGCTCCGGAGCAATCGCCCGGTCTCGTCGCGCGCATCATCGCCGCCAGCGCGCACAGACCCTTTCTCACTATTTTGCTCGTCGGCGCATTGGCCGCGTGGGGATGGGTGTCGCTCCAGCGCGCGCCGCTGGACGCGATTCCCGATCTCTCGGACGTGCAGGTCATCATCTTCACCGAGTGGACGGGACAGAGCCCCGACCTCGTCGAGGATCAAGTCACCTATCCGATTTCCTCGGCTCTCCTTTCCGCCCCGAAGGTGCAAGCCGTGCGCGGGCAGTCCATGTTCGGAATGTCGTTCGTCAACGTCATCTTCGAAGACGGCACTGACATCTATTGGGCGCGCAGTCGTGTGCTGGAATATCTAAACTCGGTTCAAGGAAAGCTACCTAAGGGTGTTACGCCGGTAATCGGGCCGGATGCGACCGGCGTCGGTTGGGTGTTCGAGTACGCGGTCGTCGACAAGAGCGGCAAGCATGATCTCCAGCAGCTTCGATCGATACAAGACTGGAACATTCGTTACGCGCTCGAGAGCGTGCCCGGTGTCGCTGAGGTCGCGAGCGTTGGCGGATACGTGAAGCAGTACCAAGTCAACGTCGACCCGAACAAGCTTCTCGGCTTCGGCGTTACGATGGACGACGTTGCACGCGCCGTGCGCCAGTCGAACCAAGAGGTCGGCGGACGCGTCCTCGAAATCGCAGGACACGAGCACATCATCCGCGGGCGAGGCTACGTAAAATCCGTCGACGACATCGGGCTGTCGCCGATCAGAGTCGTCAATGGAACAGCGATTCGCGTGCGCGACGTCGCGCAGGTGAGCATTGGTCCGGAGATCCGCCGCGGTGTCAGCGAGCTCAATGGCGAAGGAGAAGCGCCGGGCGGCGTCGTCATCATGCGCTACGGCGAGAACGCGCTCACCGTCATCGACGCCGTCAAAGAGCGCCTGAAAGAGATCCAACAAAGCCTTCCCGAAGGCGTGCAGATCGTACCGACGTACGATCGCTCGCGGCTCATCGAGGATTCGGTCCACACGCTCAAGCACACGCTCATCGAAGAGATGATCGTCGTCAGTGTGGTGATTTTTATTTTTCTCATGCATGCGCGGAGCGCGCTCATTCCCATTCTCACTCTTCCCGTGGCCGTGCTGCTTGCGTTCATTCCGATGGATGCGCAGCACCTCACGGCGAACATCATGTCGCTCGGCGGCATCGCGGTGGCGATCGGCGCCATGGTCGACGCGTCGATCATCATCATCGAGAACATCCACAAGAAGCTGGCCGAATGGGAAGTGACTGGTGAGTCCGAGTCGCGAACCAAGGTCATCATCCGCGCGATGCAGGAGGTGGGGCCATCCATCTTCTTTTCACTGCTCGTGATCACAGTTTCGTTCTTGCCGGTGTTCACGCTCGAAGCCACCGAAGGGCGACTTTTCAAGCCGCTCGCGTTCACCAAGACCTACTCGCTCGGCTTCGCGGCGGTCCTCGCCATCACGCTGACTCCCGCGCTCGCCGTTCTTTTCATTCGCGGCAAGGCGCACGACGAGCGCAAGAATCCACTGAATCGCTGGCTCTCGGCGGCGTACGAGCCCGTCGTGCGCTTCGTCGTCGATCACCGCTGGAAGGTGATCGTCGTGGCGGTGCTGACCGTGGTGCTCACCATCCCTGCGCTCTTTCGACTCGGGAGTGAGTTCATGCCCCCGCTCAATGAAGGCGTGATCCTCTACATGCCCACCGCGCCACCCGGGATGTCCGAAAATGAATCCGTGGTCGTGCTTCAAGCGATGGATCGGGAACTCAAGAAATTTCCGGAGGTCGTGAGTGTGTTCGGCAAGATGGGTCGCGCCGAATCCCCCACCGATCCAGCGCCGCTTGGAATGGCCGAAATCACAATCGTGCTGAAGCCGCGCGTCGAATGGCGAAGCGGGCTCACATGGGATGCGCTCATCAAGGAGATGGACGGCAAGCTGCACTTTCCCGGCATGCCGAACGTGTGGTGGATGCCCATCCAGACGCGCACCGAAATGTTGGCGACCGGTGTACGGAGCCCGCTCGGCATCGAAGTGTTCGGCGACGATCTCGAGGCGATCGAAAAAGCGACGATCGCGATCGAACACGCCGTGTCGCAAGTGCCAGGAACACGAAGCGCCTTTGCCGAGCGATCCGAAGGGGGGTTCTACATCGACTTCGACGTGAACCGCGAAGAGGCAGCGCGCCACGGTCTCACTGCGGCCGAGGTCAACACGGTCGTCGCGGGCGCGATTGGCGGCGCGAACGTTTCGGAGACAATCGAAGGGCGCGAACGCTATCCCATCAACGTTCGTTACGCGCGTGAGTACCGCGATGATCCGGAGATGTTGGGTCGCATCCTGATCAGCACTCCCGACGGCGCACAGATCCCGATCTCACAGGTGGTCACGATCAAGAACGTGCTCGGGCCGCCAATGATCCGAAGCGAAGGTGGCAAGCTCGTGGGATTCGTCTTCGTCGATACGGATCGCCCGATCGCCGACTACGTCGCCGAGGCCAAAAACGCGGTCGCTCGCGAAGCAAAAATACCCGCAGGAACACGCGTCGCATGGGTCGGCCAGTTCAAATATTTCGAGCGCGCGAAGGAACGTCTCAAGTGGGTCGTCCCGCTCACGCTCGGAATCGTCATCGTGCTCCTTTACTTCAACACGAAGTCCGCGACCGAAACGGCGATCATCCTTCTAGCGGTTCCGTTCTCGCTCGTAGGCGCCGTCTGGCTCCTCTATCTGCTGCACTACAATCTGAGCGTCGCCGTTTGGGTCGGCATGATCGCGCTCGCCGGGCTCGACGCCGAAACGGGTGTGGTGATGCTTTTGTACCT
>JBDTFL010000270.1:0-3640 GCA_039937955.1 Polyangiaceae bacterium
ATTCGCAAACGGTGAACGTGCCGGCTTTGGAGGCCGACACTGCTGCGCCCGCAAAATCGAGCGGGGGTGGTCAGAAAATTCTCGGTGGCGCGTTGGCAGGTGTCGGCGCCGTTGGATTGGTCGTCGGCAGCGTGTTCGGTGTCGTCGCGCTCAACAAGAAAAGCAACGCGAGCGACCCCACCAAATGCAACCCCGAGTTCACCGTGTGCAATGCGGCTGGAAAGCAATTGGTCGACACCGCAAAAAGCGACGGCTTCATCTCTACTGTCGCGCTCGTCGGCGGCGGCGTTTTCGCGGCGGCAGGTGCGGTGATTTTTTTCACTGCACCGCGCGCTGAAAACAAACCCGACAGCAGCGCAACGCTTCAAGCGCATCTCGGCGCTCCCGGATCTCCTGCCGGCGTGTCGTTGGGAGGATCGTTTTGAGATCGCACTCGAGGAGAGCCCGAATCTTGGTGTTGGGAGCTTTCGCGTTTTTGCCGGCGTGCGGAGCCCTTCTCGATCTACCCGACACGAAAGAAGACGACAGCTACGGACAGGGCGACGGCTCTAGCGCGTCGAACGATGGATCGCCCGCGGGTGACGGCGCAACATCCGACGGTACGTCTCCTTTGACAGATGCCAACGTGTTGCCCGACGCACCCGATGCGGACGGCGGCAGCCCGCACAACTTGTGCGGTGATGCCGGAAAAGACTGCTTCGGCGGCGAATGCCTCGGAGGCGTCTGTCAGGCAAAACCGCTCACGACCTCGGTCAACGACCCGCGCCAGATCGTCTACAGCGGAGGCTACGCGTACGTCATTTCCGGCTTACAAGAGATCGACCGGGTCGACGGGTTCGGCACCAAAACCCAGATCGCGATCAACGAGCCCGCGTTGAGCGCGATCGCAGTGTCAGGAAGCCGAATCTACTTTTCGAGCATGGCCAGCGGAGGAACCAATACCGACGGCGAGGTCTCCAGCTGCCCGACCACCGGATGCGACGGTACTCGGAAAAATTACGTTGCTGCATCGAAGCACAAGATCAACGGCGTCGCGTCGGACGGCACCAATGTTTACTACGGCGTCGACGACAACACGGGCGGCGCGACCGGAGGGGGAATCTACACGTGCCCGATCGGCACCACGCCCTGCACCGCGACGACTCCGACGCTCAGTAAGCTGAACACGTTGAACCTGCAGTTGTCCGGCGCGCTGCTGTATTTTCTGGCGGGCGCTTCCACTGAAGGTCCATTCAATTGCACGGCGGCCGATTGCGTGTCGAGCAGCGGCGCCGACAACTTCAGCCTCGTGGATTTTGCCGTGAATAACGCCGACATCGTTTTCGCAACGCAATCCACGATCAGCTTCGAGCCGCTCGTCGGTGGCTCGGTGCTCGCGCTCGCGGGTTCACAACAAACGAACGTGGCCGTCGGCGCCGACGATACGTATGCCTACTGGCTCGACGCAAAATCAGCCCCGAATGGCGTCTTGAACCGATGCACGATCGCAGACCAATGCTTGGCAGGCGCGCTCCCCATGAAGGACGGTCTCAACGGGCCCTCCGACCTCGTCGTCACCGCCGACTCCATCTGGTTCACGACGGTCGGCGATCACACGGTTTGGCGAATCGCGAAGTAACAAAAAGAAAACGTCCGCGTACAGGCTGCACGCGGACGCTAGGACGACGAGTAAAAATCAGTGTCCGAGGACGAAGATCTGCGTTTTCTTCGTCTCGACGCACTCGTTGATCGAAACCGCGGCGCTTTGCGCGGTCTGTGCAACGTCCAAGCATTTGCCGGTCTTCACTTCGCGAATGTGACCTGATGTCGTGTACGTGAAGCGCTGGTTGTCGCCGTAGTGACACTTCCAGATTTGCACCGGCTGACCGTCGCCTGCCTTGCGACCGCGAATGTCCAAGCACAAACCCTCGCCGCCGACGATGACGCTGTTGTTGCCGGCGTCCCACGTGAAGGTCCAGTGTTGGCTATCCCTCACCGCGCACGTCGCGATGTAAACGGTGCGACCTTCCGGTCCGCCGGTCGACGCGCTCTCCACGCAGAAGCTCGGATCGGCCGAAGGATGAATCGTGAAATTGACGCCGTGTGGTTCGGTGGCTTGTGCCGCCGAGTGATTGAGCAATGCTGCTCCAGCGACCGCGAGACCAAGACCAATGCGTGCGAGAACCTTCATGAAGTCTCCCTTTTTAGGTGACGAGTGCGCTGCCCCGAACATCGTCAGACGAACGAGTAGAGCGGCTAATCAGTAACGTCGCAAGAATCCTGCGGCAGTCACCTACATGCGTTCCCGCGCGCGACGCGCAAAACCCTTTATTTTGTGGGCTTTTGGAATTTGAAGACGAAACGATCTTCGGTTCCGCGACGATCGCCGGCGGCCTTGGGGCTGCTGTTCCAATCGCGGGTGTCGCTCGGGTTGCGCAAAAAATCTGCGGAGCTCACGAACGTGAAGCCGGCTTTTTGAACTTCGGTCTTCACGATATTTTCGTCGATGCGATGCAGCGTCTTGGTGTCGTTCACGCCGTCGCCGCTCTTCGCGCTCGCGTCGACGATGACGTAGGTGCCGCCGGGTTTGAGCGCACCGAAGACGGCGCCGTTCATCTTGTCGCGGTCAGTGCCGAGCGAAACGGCGTCGTGGTAAAAGATGTAGTCTACAACGATATCCAAATTGTTTTTCGCGTCGGCGGGAAGCGGATCGTCGAACTTCCGATCCTCGCGGGTCACGTTCTTGTTCGCAGGACGCGCGAGGCGTTCGGTGAGTGGCTTGTCGAAAAACTTTTTGATGAGCTCCGGATCGTTCTGCGAGTAGACAGTGCCATCCGGGCCCACCGCGCGCGCGAGCAGCTCGGTCGTGTAACCGGTGCCCGATCCCAAATCCGCGACGTGCATGCCCGGCGCAATGCCGATGAATTGCAAAAACGCTTCAGGATGCCGAAGCGTGTCCGTTTTTCGATCCGAGTCCGTGCGATCCGAAGCCGCGAGCAGCGACTTGATCGAGTCGGGCGTCATGCCTGTTGTGGATGATGCCGATGTCGTCGTGGTTTGCGCGGCCGTTGTAACCGGAGCTGCGGGCGATGCGGGCGTCGCTGCTGCGGTCGATGGCGGCGGAGGCGAGCCACCACACGCAGCGAGAAGAAGCGACGAAATGAACCCAAGCGCGACTCTTTTCATGGCGCGCATGCTGCCATCAAACGCACAAAAAAACGACGGGCGCAGCGAGTCCAGCTCGCCACGCCCGTAGTCTTGGGTGCTCTAACTTTTTACTGCTTGGTGTACGTAAGCGTCACGCCCGTGCAGCTGCTGAAGATGCCGCCGTCGGGTTGCGTCGTCGTCGTCGAGTAGGTTCCCGTGGCCGACGTGCCGTCCGCGGACGGCGTGACCGTGCCGTCAATCTTGGTATCGTAGCCGGCCGAGTTGATGTCGCACGACAGTGTCGTTGCGCACGTAGTGCTGTCGGTCGTGGTCGTGCACGGGTTCGGACCCGAATCCACCCCACCGGCGTCAACAACCGGCGTCGGAATCGTCACTGTTGTGTCGGCGGGCGGGCAGCTCGGGCCGCCGTCCGGTCCGCTATAATGGATTGTGTAGGTGCCATCTACGAGCGGGGTGCAAGCGCTCGTGCTGGTGTCCGTACCCGTGCTCGTGT
>JBDTFL010000271.1:0-4050 GCA_039937955.1 Polyangiaceae bacterium
CGCATCGGCGGCAGATGCGCGTGCATCGTCCTCCAACGTCGAAGGCATGTGTCCGCGCGACATCACCGCGAGCTCGGCTCCGGATGCCGGAGCAATGTCTTCCGCCACGAGCAATTGTTTGCAAGACGCCGGTAAACCATGAAGCGTAATCCATGAAAGAGCTTATTTTATCGCTTATTATTGCAGTCGCCGGCGCTGCGTCGGTCGGCTGCACGACCGCAACCACCGGTCGCATGAACCTCCTCGACGCGAAAGCTGCGGCGCCCGGCACGCCGACCTATCTCGGTATGCCGCTTCGAACGGGCCAGCTCGTGTTGACCGAAGCACCCGGCGCGTACAGCTTCGCGTTCGAGCTGATTCCGGAAACATTTTATCCGTTCACGCACGTGGCCATCGTCGCGATCGAAAATGGTGAGCCCGTCGTTTACGACGTCACGGGCGAATACAAACCGACCGGCTTGCACACGAAGCTCCTCGCCAACGTGCACGGCGGAATGCGTCGCACGCCGTTTTACGAATACGTCGCACCGAATTTGTACGCGGAGATTTTCGATCCGCCTCCGGGCGCCGACGGCGAGAAAATCGCCGCGTTCGCACGCCAGAAATTCGCGGAAGCGGTCGAGTTCGACGCGTTCTTCCAATACGAAGATCACAAAAAATTGTTCTGCACCGAGCTCGTGAATCTCGCGATCTTGAACGCTGGCGGAAAACCCGTGCCGCTCGTTCCCGCACGTGAAAACGCGTCGCTCAAGCTCGCATTGCAATGGCTCGACGTGCCGCATTCGTTCGTGTTGCCTGCAGGTCTTTACAAGGACGATTCGCGTTACGTGGGTGCGGTCGGACAATTCACGAGTCGCACCGCGGCGTATTCCTACTTCGAAGCGAAACGCGAAATTTCGCGGCGCTTCACGAAAGATCAGCGTCTCGGGTTCTTGTTCGAGATGCACAACACTGGTGACATCTCCACGCGGCCCGCGCTCGACGGCTTCGTCGATCGCGCGACGCACTTGTTCGATCAGACGAACGAAAAAGATCTCCCGCCGCCCGGTGATCCGCGCATCACCGCTGCGGTGCGCAAGCTCGCCGACGACATGCTCGGCCCCATGCGAGCCCAGTGATTCGAAGCGGTCGCTCATTTTTCTTTGCTGCCATCAGCGCGAGCATCCTGAGCACCGGCTGCAGCGGCTGGGTGACAGGCGGTGGCGGTCCTGTTTATTCAGCGGACGGAAATCAGGGTCGCACGGGCGGCGCCGTTTCGCTCGACGGCATGCTCACGCCGAAGCCGCACACGGTTTTCAATCACGGCAACACGGCACTGCCGGTCGCGTACCACAACGGTTTCGAAGGGATTTTTACGCCTGATCAGAAGTCGTTCGGTTGGCAGACCGGACTCGCGCTGTATTGGTTGCCGCGGCCGGTGTCGGGTTTTTTGGTGGTGGGTACCGATCTGCACGTCGACGAAATCGACGGATTTTTCAGCTTCGGAAATTTTCAGCCGTACGCTCAGATCGGACTCGTGACCTCGCTCGGTGAGGGCAAGCACGCGCCGATCTTCACGCTGACCGCGCAAGGCGAATACTTCATCAACTACCTCACGTACCTGCACGACAACGAGCCGAAGACCGACACGTTCCTTACGCTGAAGTTCGGTTTCGGTTTCGAGCTGCAGTAGCCCCGTACGCATGCGCGTAGCTCGGCTTTTGTTTTTAGAAAACCAACGTTCTACAAGCCGAAGCGCGCGCGGTTCGTTTTCACGAACTCGACGTAAAATTCGTTCGGCATGTGCCCCTCGATCTCGCCGCTAGCGATCGCATCTTCGAGGAGCTTTTTGATCTCGCCGATCTGACGCGAGGGCTTCAACGAAAACGCCGCCATGATTTCAACGCCGACGCCGCTCGGAAGCGGAGGCATTTTCGCATCTTCTTCGGCGAGCTTCGTGATGCGAATTTGGAGCTCGTCGATCTGGTTCAGCCCTTTGCGCTTCTTTTCAGGGCGTTTCGTGGTGATGTCTGCGCGTGCGAGACACAGCAAATCATCCAAATGCTCGCCGAGCTCACGCGCGAACCGGCGCACTGCGCTGTCCGTCCACGTCTGCTCGTATTGATTGGCGCGCAGATGATGCAGGACCAAAAAACGCACCGCTGATTTCAACGCGGGCTCCGGACTGAACAAAGCGAGGCGACGATCGATCTTGTCGAACATGCGCGCGCCGACTTCGGCGTGTCCGAAAAAATGAACTTTGCCTTCCGCAGAAATCGAGCGGGTTTTGACCTTGCCGATGTCGTGGAAGAGCGAAGCCCAGCGCACCTCGATGCGCGGGACCGCTTGGCGAACCACTTGTTTCGTGTGCTTCCACACGTCTTTGTGACGCCACTCGCCGTCGCCGAAACCCACCATCGCGTGCACTTCCGGAAAAATCACGGTGAGCGCATTCGTCTCCAAAAGAAGATCGAGCCCGAGCTCCGGATCGTCCGACATGATGACGCGATCCAAATATCCGCGCACTTTCACCGGATCGATTTCGAGCGCTTTGCGGACGTCGTCCTCGGTCGACGCAAACGAGCCACTGCGCGCACCACGCTCTGCAGACTCCGCGGCGAGCGCAAGCGCGTCCATGGCCGAATCGGCGTTGGCGGGAAGTTGCAGCTTCGTTTCCACGTAGAGAGTCATATGAGCTTGAGGCGGGCCGGCCTTCTACCATCTTGTTTTGCCGCATGCACGTTGCGCGCGCCCGCCTTTGCGTGGCAAATGACTCGAATGGCGCAAGCGGTGACTCGACGATCGAGCGGTCCTCTGACGTGGCTTTTTTTCGGGTCGATTTTGGTGATGGCGCCTTTCGCATGTGGCGGCATCGACGAGTCCAACCTTTTTACGGGCGGTGACGGCGGAGGCACCGACAGCGGAAGCAAGACCGACGCAGGCGCGAAGAAAGATGGCAGCACGTTCGTCGATTCCGGCGGACCCATCACGGGCGGTGACGTGCAATGCACCGATGGTCCGTGCTCCATCGATTCGAATCAGATCTGCTGCTACTCGATCGACACGCAATCGGGCACGTGCGGCATCAGCGCGACCTGCAGCGGCGACAACCAGTTCGCGATCCCCTGCGACAGCACCGACGACTGCACCGAGCTCGGCCATCCCAACACCGTTTGCTGCGCGCAGGCCAACCAGGCCGGAAACGTCACCAATGTCGAATGCAAGACGGCTTCGGATTGTCTCGCCAGCCAAGGCCAGACGAATTTGTGTGATCCGACCGCAAGCAAGCCCTGCCCGAACGGCGGAACGTGCACGCCGAGCACAGTCTCGCTCCCCGGTTATGACATCTGCGTCCAGTAGCGCTTGGCTGCGCTTGCGACGCGCGTCCGATCAGGTACATGTTTCGCGTGGGCTCCATGAAGCGAAACGGCGTATTTTTCGGGGTTGTGGCGCTAACCGCATTTGCCTGCGGTGGCATCGACGAGCCTAATTTTTTTTCGTCCACCGGCACGACGACGACCACGCACGACTCCGGCGCGTCGAGCGGTGGTGACGGCGGCAACAGCAATTTCTCCGACTCCGGAACCGTCACGACGTTCGACTCGGGCGTCACAGTAACTGCCGACGCCGGCGTAACGCCGCCGGTCGACCCCGGAATTTTTTGTGGCTCCGGCACCTACTGCAATCCGAGCAGCCAATTTTGCTGTGCGTCCGGACAAGATCTCGGCACACCGGACTTCGCTTGCGGCACCAACAAGAATGATTGCACTGACAATGCGCTCGGCGGTCTCGTCATTCCCTGCGACGACACTGCAGAGTGCGGCGGCCAATTTTGCTGCGGCACGTACGACAACTCAACGCAGACGTACTCGCAGGTCCGATGTCAGTCATCGTGCGGCGGCACGCAAGCGCGCATCTTCTGTGATCCCGCAAATGGAAATGCGGATTGCGGCGGCGTGGGCACGTGTGGAGACAGCAGCACGCTCCCCGGATTTCACGTCTGCACGAAATAGCGCTTCGGAAGGCGAGCTGCGCACGGCTTTCTAGCTAGTTCGAAGAGGGCAAGTGCGG
>JBDTFL010000272.1:0-2915 GCA_039937955.1 Polyangiaceae bacterium
GTCAGCCATATGTCATATTTAAATTCGTGAAGCGAACCGAGCGGCTTTTTGCACTCGCGGAGGCACTTCGGGCGCGTCGCACTGGCGTGACGGCCGAGGAGCTCGCGGACCGTTTCAACGTCGCGCCGCGCACGATTTATCGAGACCTCGATGCGCTTCGTGCGGCTGAATTACCGCTGCATGCGGAGCGTGGTCGTGGCGGTGGTTACGCGCTCGATCGTTCGTACTCGCTGCCGCCGGTGAATTTCACGGCGCGTGAGGCAGCGCTTTTGGTGGTGATCGGAAAGTGGCTGGAAGAGATGCGGCTCATGCCGTTGACGACAACGCTGCATTCGGCCATCGACAAAGTGCGCGGCGCTTTGCCGACCGCGTCGCAACGTGAGCTCGCGCGGCTCGCGGAGAAATTGCAGTTCGTGGGCGTGCCCGCGCACGAGAGCAAAGCCGAGGTACGTCGTGCGGTCGAGCGCGCGTTCTTCGACGACCTGCCGCTCGCCATCACGTACATGAGCCCGACCTACGTCATCACGAAACGACGAGTGAAGGTGCGCGCGATCGTCATGGAGCGCACTGAGACGCGCCTGAATTGCGACGACCTCGACCTCGGTGAATCGAGGCAATTTCGGCTCGATCGCATTCAATCAGCCGACGTCGAAAAACCGGTCTGAGCTATTTCAAAAAAATTACGGAGTCAGCGTTTTCAGCGAGTCGACTGCGTGCACCGGTGCGGCGTCGCCGGCCATCAAGTGCGCGATGGCGCCGTAGACGAGCCGCTGACTCTCCAGCGGGCGCTTGCCCGCAAAAACCGTTGATATGACAACGATCGTGTAGTGACCGCCGCCACCCGTGACGTCGATCTTCGCGTCGGGGATGACTTTGGAAATGGAGTCGCGAACGGCGTCGGTGACCGAGCCTTCGAAATTCGTGAGGTGGATGCCCATGTTTTTTGGGTCTGGCTCAGTAACGCGGGAGTGAGGGGTCGACGTGCGTGGACCACGCGTCGATGCCGCCTTCGACGTTGAAGACGTTGCGAAAGCCTTGGCTCACGAGCTGCTCCGCCGCTGCGCGACTGCGCCCGCCGTGATGGCAGTGCAGCACGATTTGCCTATTTTTTTCGTATGTAGCGACTTCAGCGCGGGCGGCTTCGTCGAAGATGCGTGCTTTGTCGAGCTTGGCCTTCGCGCGCTCGGCCTCGGGGCGAACGTCGAAGAGATCGAATTTGTCGCCGCGATCGATCATCTCTTTGAGCTGCTTCACGGAGAGCGATTTCACGTGCGGCGGCTCGTTCGGGTTTTCGATTTTGAAACCGCCGGCGTCTCCTGGAACGAAATCGATCGAGAGACCTTCGGCGCGACGCGCGCTCGCGGCGTCGAACAAGAACGTGACGCCGCTGGCGACGACCACGATGTCATCGGCCTTTTTGGCATCGATCGACAATTCGACCTGGAATTCAGCACCGATCTCCATGCGCGGATGCTCGTCGGGAGTCGAAGCGTCTTTGAAGGCTTTTGCAGCGGCCTCGGTCACTTTGAGGGTCGGCGGCTTCGGCGCCTCCACCGTGACGCCCAACAATTTTTGCAGCTCACCCGACGCATGCATGTCGCGAATGATGTCCGAGCCACCGACGAACTCACCGCCGACATAAAGCTGCGGAATGGTCGGCCACTTCGAATAGACTTTCACGCCTTCACGAATGGCCGGCTCGGTGAGCACATTCACCGTTTTGTAGGTCGGCAAGAGCTCGTCCAAGATGCGCACGACCGCTGCAGAAAAACCGCATTGCGGAAAGTGGCGGTTCCCCTTCATGAAGAGGACGACTTTGTTTTGGGTGACTAGCTCGGTGATTTGCTCGACAACGGGATCGCTCATTTTTCAGCCTTTTCGTGCACCATACGCGACGCTTCGTCAAGCGCCAGACTTTCACCCTTACTCGCGTGCAAGCCTACGCGCTCCATTCCGACACCACTCTTACTCGCGCGCAAGCCTGCGCGCTTACCTATGACCTCAGCGCTCTCGTGCCGGAACTTAGTCATGCATTTCGGCGATGTCATCGCCGTCGACGGCTTGGATTTGGAAGTTTTGCGCGGCGAATGCTTCGGGTTGCTCGGCCCGAACGGCGCGGGCAAAACCACGACGGTAGAGATTTTGGAGGGGCTTCAAACGCCGACCAGCGGCGAGGTCGAGGTGCTCGGCATGCGCTGGGAAAAAGACGAACGCGCGCTCCGCGAACGCCTCGGGCTCGCGCTTCAAGAAACGCACTTGGCCGACAAGCTCACAGTCCGCGAGGTGCTCACGCTGTTTCGATCTTTTTTCGAACGCGGACGCGGTGTGAGCTGGGCGATCGAAAAAGTCGCGCTCGGTGACAAAGCCGACGCGCGCTACGTCACGCTTTCCGGAGGGCAACGACAACGCCTCGCCGTCGCATGTGCGCTGGTCGGAGATCCGGAAATTCTATTTTTGGACGAGCCGACGACCGGGCTCGATCCGCAATCGCGCCGCATGCTGTGGGACGTCGTGCTCGACTACAAAGCGAACGGCGGCACCGTCGTGCTCACGACGCATTACATGGACGAAGCGGAGAAGCTTTGTGATCGCATCGCGATCGTCGATCACGGAAAACGGATCGCGCTCGGCACGCCTCTCGAGCTCATTGCGTCGGTCGGAGGCGACGCGGTCGTCGAAATTTCACTCGAAAACAAAGTCGATTTGGCAGAGCTCGAAAAGATAGAAAGCGTCCAAAGTGCCCGGAAAATAGCCGGATCACGCATCGCGCTCGCCGTAAAAGAATTGCACGTCGCGGTTCCGGCGGTGCTCGGTCATTTCGAAAAGCTCGGCGTGAAGCTGAGCGACTTGTCGACGCATCGCGCGTCGCTCGAAGACGTGTTCGTGAATCTCACCGGGAGACAGCTTCGTGAGTG
>JBDTFL010000273.1:0-8269 GCA_039937955.1 Polyangiaceae bacterium
CATCGCACGCGTGTACGAGACGAGATCGCCCATTTTGGAAAACGCCGTGTAAAGCACCACGCGATCCAAAAGCTTGCGACGCTCAGAGCTCGAGCCGGTCGAAAGCACCACTTCTCCTGGATGAAACACGACGACCGGGGTGCGAACCGCGAACGCTGCGAGGCTCGGCGGACGCTTTCCTTCGATGCGAGCTTGGCGCGCACCACCGGCTGCCGAAAGACCGACGCTCTGCTCGTGCGTGCCTTCGTCTTGCGCGACGACGAGCTTGCTGCTGGCGATCGAAGCGCCGTGTGAAATCAGCTCGATGATGCGACTCGTGCGAAAGCTGCGCGAGGTTGCCGCAAGATAGATGGCTTCCAAAAGGCTGGTTTTTCCCTGCCCATTGTCACCGGAGATGACGTTGAAACGCGGACCCGGCGTGAAGTCGACATGCGCAAGATTGCGCAGCGCACGAGCCGAAATGCGCTCGATGAAGAGGTGCGCCGTCATGGTCGAAGCATGTGATTCAAATGGCTCGGCGATTGGCCGAGCCGTATTGCGATGACTTCAAATCCTCATCGGCATGACGACTGCGAGGAAATTGCGCTCACTGGCCGGACGCACGACTGCCGGATCGAGCTCGCCGCTCAAGCCGAGGGCGACCTCCTCTTCGTCGAGCGCGCCGAGCACGTCGAGGAAATATTTGGCGTTGAAGCCGATGGTGATGTTTGCGCCTTGGTAGTCGACCGGCACTTCGTCGAAGCCGTCGCCGCTCTCGGGAGACTCGCTGGTGATTCGCATCGTGCCGTTCGCGATTCCGAGCTTGACGCCGCCGGTGCGCTCGCTCGCGGCGATCGAAACGGCGCGCAAGGCGTCTGCAAACGGTGCACGCGGAACTTTGACCTTTTTGTCCGAGTTTTGCGGAATGACCTGCGAATACGGCGGAAATTGCGCATCAACGAGCTTCACGCTGAACGTGGTGCCGCCGCCCTGAAAGAATGCCGAAGAGCCGCTCTGCGTGATCAAAAGCTGCGCAGGTTCTTTGTTGGTGTTGCCGTCTTTTTGCTCCGACATGACCTCTTCGCAAAGGCGACGCAGCTCGTGAATGGCCTTGAGCGGAATCAGCATCGTTGCCGATGCCTGACGCCCTGCGACCTTTACTTCCATCTTCGACAATCGGTGACCGTCTGTCGTCACCATGCGAACGATGTCGCCGTCCCACTCGAAAAGCGCGCTGTTCAAATGCGCGCGCGTCTCGTCACTCGAGATCGAAAAATATGTTTTCGCGATGAGCTCTTGAAGCACCGCAACCTCGAGAGCGAGCGTGGGCGCGCCTTCAGCTGGTGCAGGAAGCGGCGGAAAATCGTCGCCTGGCATGCCGCGAAGTGTGTAACGACGCGCGCTTCCCGTGGCCTTCAGCGTGGTCGTCGAGTTGTCTTGGGTGGCAATGTGAATCGGACCATCCGGCATCATCTTCACGCGCTCGAGAAGATCTTTGGCCGGTACCGCGACGCTTCCGCCTTTGGAAACCTCGGCTGGAATCTTCCCGGCGATCGCCAGATACAAATCAGTCGCTGCCAAACGCAAAGCATTGGGGCCGTCCACTGCCAAGAGCACATTGGACAAGACCGGCATCGTGCTCTTCCGTTCCGCGACGCCCTGCATACGCGAGACGAGCTTGAGCAAATCCTTTTTTGCGACCGTAAGTTCCATTGGATGACCCGCGATTCGTATTTCTACTTTCTCCTTAGATGAGATCTATAGCAGTGTCGATAGGCGCTGTGGGAATGGTGGAAAATCGGAAAAGCATAGTCATCTCAATAACTTAACATGGCTTGGGTCTGTGGAGGCAAACGTGAGTCGAGTGGGGCCCAACCTGAGTAAATGTGGGAGAGCGATCTACGAACAGGTTTTTCCCACCCAACCTCGACCGTGTTCTCTGCATGTTGTGCACAGCGCGCAGCGATCGCGCGCTCGGAGTACGAGCTGCGTGAGGGCCGATTGCGGCGACTAGACGTCGCGTGTGTCGAGTGTGCGCGCGATGGCGTCCACGAGCTCACGTCGCGCGCGTTCGTACGTCTTGGGGCCAACCTCGTTCGCGAGATGGGCACGTTCGAGATCCTCGAGCTCTTCGAGCAAGCGCTGACGCTCGCGTTTGGACGCGCCGCGATCGCGAACTACCGCACGACGACGTGTAGTGACGACGAGACCGAACAGCACACCCACCGCCGCGATGCTGGTTGCAACGACCCGCGCCGGGCCGGGCGTCGGAATGTCGCGCAACGAAATTTGCAAATCATGAATGGGCGCATCGTTCGCGCGCATTTGTTTGTCGGTGACGAGGACGTGATTGCCTTCACCGTCGAGATCGGGATGCGGATCATCGAACCCGGCGATCGACAATCGCATCGGATCCGCGGCGACGGCCATCACACGCACCGCAGCCAAGTGCGGTGGCATGCCGGCGTCGAACGCGACCTCTGACGAGCCCGCATACGGGAGCTGCCAACGAAATTCGATTTGCGCGCGGCCCGGCGGAAATGTTCCGTGCAGCTTGGCGCCCTGTTTCTCGATCGAATCGACGCCTTGCGCGCTCATGGATTGCTGGCCGTTGAGCGCCGTGAAATTCTCGGGGAGCTTGAAAATAACGTCTTCCGGAACCCACGCGATTTTTCCGAAATTGAAAATGGTGACCGCTTCTTCCATTTGCACACGGTCGTCTTTGAGCTCGATGTACATCACGACTTGGCTGACGATGAGCGCTTGGCCGATGTCGCTCGTCACGTCGTAGACGTGAAGCACGACGCGCATTCCGTGATCTTCCGGAAGACGAAAAGGCGTTGCGGAAAAAACGCCGGCGCCGCGATTCACGCTCAGGCGATACGCGACGCTGCTGGTGTTTTCGAGATCCGAAAATTCGAGATCGCCGTGGTCGTCGGTGTCCTTGACGAGGTGATCGTGCTTCTCACCTTTTGCGACCGAGTTGTGGACGATGCCCATCGTGACCGACGCATGCGGAACGGGATGGTCCTCGGCGTCACGGATTTCGAGCGCGATGGTTCCTTTGGGAAGCTTGGGATCTTCGTCCGCTTGATCAGCAGGCGGTTGAAACACACCGGGCACCGCTTGCGGCTTTGTTCCGTGCGGATTTGCGGTGGCTTGCTGTTGTTGCGGCGGAGCGTCGTCGTCCTCGTCGTCTGCAACTTGCGGATGACCAGACGGCATCTGTCCTTCGTCCGGGACTGCTTCGCCGTTTTCGATGGGCGATGCGACTCCGGCGCCACCGTCGAGGCGACGCGAACGCCCGCCCACGTCGGTCGTGGAACTCTTTTTCGGAGCACCAGCGTCGGCGGCAAATGCGGTGCTGGTGAAGCCCAACGCGAGCGCAACCAATGCAACGACTCGAAAATGGCGAGTCGAAATCATGCTTGTTTTTCCGTGGTTTCAGCGATGTCGTCGGTCGTCGTTTTTTCGTCGACCGAGTCGTCTTTCACGAGAGACGTTCCGCATTTTTTGCAAAACGCGGCGTCGGGCTCATTCGAGGTTTTGCATTTCGTGCACTCGCGACGCAGCTCGGTCGGCATCGGCGGAGGCGGCGCGCTCTTCGTCGTGGGCGGCGCAGGCTCGATCGAAACGCGGTTGCCGATCGACTCGTCCTCGTCGTCCGAAAGCAGTCCCCGTTTCTTCAAATGGGCGCGCGCGATCTGTTCGGCGCGTGATCGATTGGGCGCCGCTTCGTCGTCGATTTCGCGCAAAATATTTTTGGCTTCTTGACGATAGCGAGCTGAGACGAGCTGATAGTCCGCCTCATCGATCTTTCCGATTTCGCGTTCGTGCTCGAGATCCTTAAGCGCGAGGAGCACGGTGCGCTTTCGTTCGGCGACCGCGCGATTGTCGCGGGAGACGAGCGCGGCAGTGGCGAGACCGGTCGGAAGCGGCGCATCACCGCCGAGCGTACGAAGGCTCGCCCACATCAGCGTGATCGTTCCGAGGAGCGCGCCGGCCACGAAAACGAGCAACGCTGGGCCGAGGCTGGTGGCGATGCAAACGGCGACCGAGATCACCAACGTCGCGACCGGAATTCCGATACCGACCGCACGTGCGAGCGATCGCTCCGAATCGTCGATGCTTTGCGCATCCGTTGCCGCCGCTTTGCGCTCGCCGGCTTCCGCGCGCGACCTCGGTGCTTCGTCTTTGTCTTTTTCGCTCATCTCGCCCGAGTCACTCTAGATCGCGCAACGCATCGTCGAGGCGCGAGTCGTATTCGTCTTTGACGCCAACCTTTTTCGATCCAGCTCCCGAGGCGCCGGCGGCGGGCGGCGGCGGCTTGTCGTCATCATCGTCGTCGCCCTTTTTCTTTGCTCCTGATTTGCCGCGCCATCGTCGCATGAGGACGACGACTCCGGCACCACCGAACGCAATCGCAACGAGCGGCACCATGTAA
Source organism: Polyangiaceae bacterium (assembly GCA_039937955.1). GTDB lineage: Bacteria > Myxococcota_A > Polyangia > Polyangiales > Polyangiaceae > JAICXU01. The sequence continues at coordinate 4,424 of JBDTFL010000273.1, forward strand.
ATGGCTCGCATGGCGCCTTGGTTCGGCGGCACGACGAGCGACGCCGATCCGTTTTCTTGCGTGTACTCGAGGATGATTTGATCCTTGTTTTCCCCAGCCTTCATCTTCGCGCGGATATTTTCGCGTGCCTCTTCTGCCGACTCACACGAGCAGGTCGAGAGACGATCCGTCGGACAACCGCATGTGCATTTGAGACGCTCGAAGATGTCGCGCTCTTTTTCGTTTTCTATTTTGATGGTCCCGGAGTGCATGTTGTCCATGCCCGTCTGCGCATGCGCAACGGTGGGGAGCAACGCGATCACGACACCGAAGAAAATGCTCGCGGCGATACCTGCGGTGCCGCGTGCGAACGACCATGCGCGCGATTCGTCGCGTCGGAACTCTGGCCACATGCAGAGAAAGCTGCCCGAGATCAAAACCATGCAACCGAACCAAATCCAACTCACGAGCGGATTGACGTGCACTTGCAGCGATGCCGTTTTGGTCTGGGGATTGATGGTTCCGACAACTAAGTACAGATCGTTCTTGAGGGTGTGCATCATCGCGACCTCGGTGGTCGGCGACTCAGGCATTTTTTTATAGATGAATTTCGCCGGCGAGAGCGGGCCGCGCGCTTTGCCGTTTTCCATGACCTCGATGTCCGCGAAGATCATGCGCTTGGTGTTGTCGACCTCCATACGCGGGCCGACGTACTGCAGCGTGTAGTCCTCGACGACGAAGGTTTGACCCGGCGTGAGCGTCGTTTCCTTGTCGACCGTCCACGACTTTCCGGTGAAGCCGAGCATCATGCAGCAGATGCCGAGGTGCACGATGTAGCCGCCGTAACGCCGACGCGACTGTGCCGGCAGCGTGACGAGCGTGTAGATGAATCCAGGGAAAAAACCGGCATACCAGAGCACTGCGGGGGTGTCCTCGCTCGCGCCCGTTCGGCGACGTGATCGGAACAAGAGGAAAAATTCTTGCGCGATGACGGTGACGTTGAAGGCGATGAGCGAAAACGAAATGATGGGAGTGAACGCGTTGAACGCGCGGAGCACTTGGCCCATTGCGCCCGAATAAATCGGCTCGCTCCACACGATGCCGGGGAAGCCGACCTTTGGTCCGACGACCAACATGAGCGTCGCGGCGCTTGCGAGCGCGATGAGTGGCGCGCGGAACGCATGGCGCAACGCGTGCGGGGTCGTTTTCTTCCAACCGAAGAGCGAGCCGCATCCCATCAATCCGAAGATGGTGAGCGCGATCGGTTGAACCCACACGTTGTAATAGGGAGGGCCGACGCTCACTTTTTCGTCCCAGATGGCTTCGCTGATCATCGGGAACGTGGTGGCGACGAGAACGAATCCCATGAAGCCGAGCAGCGCCCAGTTGTTAACGACGAAGGTCAGCTCGCGTGACCACACCGATTCGATTTCGGGCCGTTTTGTGCGGAGATCGAGGCCAAACGCGATGCGACGAAAAACCAACTCGAGACCAGCATAGACCGCGCCGCCGGCGAGTAACGCGATCAGTACCGCGCGCGTGCCTTGTGAAATTCCGAGACGCGAGATCGCGAAACAACCCGGACCGATCAGCAGAAGGATCGTCCAACCGGTGGCGAGCGCAGCCTTGCGCAGCTGCATCGACGGCGGAAGATCACGAAGCTCCGGCCAGCGATACAGGACGAGCGTGAAGACGACGAGGAAGCAAAGAACCAAGAACCAGACGAAATAGGTTCCGATCGAGGATTGTGCGAATGAGTGCACGCTCGCGATCGCGCCCGAGCGCGTGAGGAACGTTCCGAAGATCGTCATCATGAACGTCAGCGAAACGAGGATGACGTTCCACACTTTGAAGAGACCGCGACGCTCTTGGATCATCGTCGAATGCAAAAACGCGGTGGCGCTCAAAAGCGGCATAAACGCGGCGTTTTCGACGGGATCCCAAGCCCAATAACCGCCCCAGCCGAGCTCTTCGTAAGCCCACACCATGCCGAGCGTGTTGCCGATCGCGAGGAACATCCAAGAGAACAAAACGAATTTGCGACACGCGACGATCCATTCGCTGTCGAGTCGGCCGGTCGCTAGAGCTGCAACTGCGAACGCGAACGGGATCGTGCAACCGACGAAGCCGGTGTAGAGGCTCGGCGGATGGATGATCATCCAATAATTTTGGAGAAGGGGGTTGAGCCCCTCGCCGTCGGGGCGCGCGCCCGCAACGCTCGTCGAGAATGGATTCGCGGCGAACGCCATCAGCACACAGAAGAAGAGGATGACGGCCATCATCGTCGCGATGATGTACGGCTGCAGCTCGAGGTGTTTTCGTCCGAGCCACTTCACGCACGCGAACACGTAGAGCGACAAAAGAAACAGCCACCACAAAAGCGATCCGTCTTGTCCGCCCCAAAGTGCCGTGAGCAAATACGCTGTCGTCATCGAGCGGTCGGAATAGTGCGCGACGTAACGGAGGCGGAAATCGTGGCTGATGAACGCGTAGGCCAGACAAAGGACGCACGTGAAGATCAGCGCGACGGTGCCATACGCGCCGAAGCGTGCAGCCTGCAATGTTCGCGGCCGACCGTTGGCGCCGGCGACGAGTGACACGGAGAACGTGTAGCTCGCGACGACCATGACACAGAGGAGCAACGTGCTCCCGAACAGAGGGAAGGTGTTCCACATGGCAGAGGCTCGGCGGAAGATTGAACGGCAGACGACTCACACCCCAAGATGGGGGCGAGTTGGGTGTGGAGCTTAGCACGCTGCCTGCCAAGCCCCGACGCGCTGTCGATGCGGTTTGGGCGACGCATTTCGCCCTAATTCTCGTGCAAATCGCGTTCGCTTCGCAGGTCGTCGAAGGGAAGATCGCGATGCGTTCGCGCGTTGAGGGCGGCGAAGAAATCGCACCGGCTGCGCTGGCGATGGCGCGGATGATCGGCGGCTCGCTCTTCTTTCTGACGCTGTACTTCACGAAACGCGATCGGCCGCGCCTCTCGCTGCGCGATCACGGAACGCTTGCGATTTTGGCGGTGCTCGGCGTCGCGCTGAACCAGACGCTCTTCTTGATCGGTCTGCGAATCACGACGCCGATGGGCGCGTCGCTGTTGGCGGTGACGATACCGGTGTTCACGGCGGCCATCGCGGTGCTCGCGAAAAAAGAACGCGCGTCGGTTCGTTTGGGTTTGGGCTTGGCAATTGCGGTGGCAGGAGTGCTCTGGCTCACCGGCATTCACGACTTCGACCGCGGCGCAGCGCTCATCGCGTTGAACTCGCTTTCGTATTCGATCTATGTCGTCTATTCGCGCGGCATCGTCCAGCGGCTTGGCGCCATCACCGTCGTTGCTTTCATTTTCTTCTGGGGTGCAGTCGAATTTTCGCCGATGGGATTGCCGACGCTCCTCCACGAAATGCCGCAATTTACCGCACGCGGCTGGTTGCTTGTATCCTACATCATTCTGATGCCGACCATCGTTGCGTACTTTTGCAACGCGTGGGCGCTGGGCCGATCGAGCGCGAGCCTCGTCACCGTCTACATCTACTTGCAGCCGATCTTGGCGGCGATTCTGTCGTACGTGCAGCTCGGGCAAGCGGTGAGCGCACGACTCGCGATTGCGGCGTTGCTGATCGTGCTCGGCGTTGGCATTGCAGCGACGCGACGTGTGTCCGTAGCAGCCTGACCTAGACGCCTGCGCGTAGCTCGGCTTTTGTTCTCCTCACATAGAATCGAGCACACGCCCGAGTCGCATGAGCGCTTCGGGGATGAGCGCTTCGTCGAGCGACCACGCCAAACGAAAGCCGTTCGGGAGCTCGAAAAATTCTCCGGGCACGACCATGACGTCTTCTTCGCGCATGCCGCGCTCGATCGCTTCGCGCA
>JBDTFL010000274.1:0-14641 GCA_039937955.1 Polyangiaceae bacterium
CAGCTCCAAGAGTGGCTCGCGTAGTGCGGTGTCGGTCGACGGACCGCACACGATGAGCCCGCGATCATGTGCGACGGCTTCGAGCACCAATCCGAGCGCGTTCGGGTCGACGCCGGTCGGCGCGGAAAATATCTTCGGCGTTCCTTTACGAAGCGCCTCGTCGAGCGCGGGTCTCCATGATTCGGGAGTGGCGACCGAAACCGGCTCGAGCGGCTTTCGGAATTGCACATTGAGATGCACGGGGCCCGGAGTGGGTGACGTTGCAGAATGCACGCATTGCGCGGCGATTCGACCAACTGCCCGAAATGCCGATGCGTCCGGCGGACCCAAATCCGCGAAGTGGCGCACGTAGTCGCCGAACATCTTCACTTGGTCGATCGTTTGCGATGCGCCGGTGTCGCGATCCTCCCAAGGACGATCTGCGGAGATGACCAGCAGCGGAACGAAAGCCTGTGACGCCTCGATGACGGCAGGAAAATAATGCGCGGCCGCCGTTCCCGAAGTGCAAATCAGAGCGGTGGGCGACCCGCTCGCGCGCGCTTGGCCGAGCGCAAAAAAAGCGGCCGAGCGTTCGTCGACGATCACTCGAGAATTCAGCTGCATTTCTTTCGCGGCCGCGAGAACGAGCGGCGTGGAACGCGAGCCGGGGCTCACCACGACGTTGCGTATGCCGGACGCGACGAGTGAGCTCATGAGCAGCTCGGCCCACGCGATGTGCAGGTTCGAAAGCGCGCTCATGGAGCTACTCCTTCGCTCAGTGCTGCCAGAATCGTCTTTTGTTTGAGCTGCGTTTCGCGAAGCTCGGCGTCGGGCTCGGAGCCGTTCACGATCCCCGCGCCTGCAAAAACCCACGCGCGATTTTGGCTCACGAGCGCAGAACGAATGGCGACCGCAAAGGTGCCGTCACCGCGATCATCGAACCAACCCACTGGCGCTGCGTACCAACCGCGCTCGAACGATTCGTGATCGCGAATCCATTCCGAAGCAGCACGTTGCGGCAAACCCGAGACGGCGGGCGTCGGATGAAGCGCGGCGACGAGATCGAGAACGTGCGTGTTGCGATCGACCTGCCCGGTGATCGGAGTAGCGAGATGATGGACGCGACCGAGCGTTCGTATGGCGGGCGCGGCTGCGATCTCGATGGCGTTGGAAAAAGGGATCAACGCGGCTGCGATGCCATCGACGACCACGCGGTGCTCGCGACGATCCTTGTCGCTGGCGAGCAGTGCTTTTTTGGCGGCATCGTCGTCGAGCTCGCGCGCGATGGTGCCGGCGAGCGCTTCGGTGAAAAAGCGGTTTCCCTCGAGGAAAATAAGCCTTTCCGGCGATGCACCAAAAAACGCGGAGAGGCCGCGCACGAACGCGAACGTCGTGCTTTCGGAGTTCTCGCGACGCAATCTTCGAAGACTTCTGCTGACTGAAATCGATCGCGTGACCGAGGTGCGGCGCGCAACGACGAGTTTGTGGAATGCGCCACTGGTGATGGCGGCGAGCGCGCTCTCGACGAGCGGACGCCACGTCGCGTCTTCGTCGGCTGCGGGTGGGCTCGAGGATCCCGCCGACTCATTCGCAGTATCCGAGCTCACATCCGATTCGACGCGCTCGATTTCTGCGAGCAGCAACTCAGGAGCGGCGAGCTCCTCGCGTCGAAATGCAAATCGTAAGAACGCCTCACCGTTTTTGACGCCATAGAGCCAGCGCGGAAGAACGAAGCTGGCGTCGCCGAAGCCCGTCCACAATGGGTCGACGAGCTCCGCGTGAAACGCAGCACCACCGAAAAAACGGAGGCGCGGCGCAAGGACGTCTCGCTCTGCCCACTCCACCGTCGACGAAAATTGGCGACGTGCTTCTTCGCGAAGGTGAGCGAAGCGGTCGGCGCCGCATGCCTCCACGCTCGTCGTTGCACCGTGGCCCGCGAGCGTCCATGCGTCGTGCGCTTTTGCCAGATCGCCGGGAGCCCATAAAAACCCATGTTTCGTGGCGATCGCGCGTTCGGTCCAATGCGCCAGACGATCAGGCGAGACGCGGGTGGTGAGGACGACGAAACGATCTTCCGACGTGAGCCGAGACGCAAGCCCAGTGGCTGGCTTCCCTTCGGTCGCGATATTTTTCTTCGCCCACGCGAGCATCACTGTGCTCCGTGGATCGCGTTCCATACGTCGGAGATCGATCGCGAAAGCGGAGCGAGCGCATCGAGCGTGAGCGCTTGCGGTCCGTCGGAGAGCGCAGCGCCCGGGTCGTCGTGAGCCTCGACGCACAAGCCGCACGCCCCGGCGGCGATCGCCGCGCGCGCAAGAGGCAAGATCAAGTCGCGACGACCAGTGGCGTGTGACGGATCGACGATGACCGGCACGCGATGCACTTGCGCGAGGAGCGCGACGGCGCCGAGGTCGATGAAGTTGCGCGTGGTGGTGTCGAATCCTTTGATGCCGCGCTCGCAAAGCACGACCGACGCTGCACCGTGCACCAACAAATGCTCTGCAGACGCGAGCCACTCTTCGATGGTCGCCGACATCGCGCGCTTCAAAAGAACGGGGCGTTTGGACTTACCGATAGCGCGCAATAAGGCGTAATTCTGCATGTTTCGTGAGCCGACCTGCAACAGGTCCGCGTGCTCACCAACCAAACCGACATCGTTCTCGCTCATCACTTCGGTGACGACTCGAAGACCGAATGCGTCGGCCGCGCCTCGAAGCCACGCGAGCGCCGGTGCACCGTGACCGTCGAATGCGTACGGCGAAGTGCGTGGTTTGAATGCGCCGCCGCGCAAGAACGATCCGCCGGCAGCGGCAACGGCCTCCGCGATTTTGAAAATACGTGATTCCGATTCGACGCTGCATGGCCCGGCGATGAGCACGGGAACGTCGCCACCGAAGCGAATACCAGCGACGTCGACGACCGGTCCTTGTGCGTCGAGCTTCGGGTGCGGTGATGCGCTCGACGCGACCGATTGCACGCCACGAATTTTCTGGACGTCGCGCGCGTCGCATTTTGCGGAATGAGGCTCAATGACGAACATGACCGATGCGCCGTCTGCGGTTCGCTCGAGCGACGCCCACAAGCCGAGTCGTGCGAGCTCGCTGCGAACGAGCTCGGCGTCAGCGCCCGGCGAAAGAAGGGCGATCATGACTTTTTCGCGCGCGGACGCGTGCTCGGCCGAGCAAACGAGAGGAGCGTTCCGAGCGACGAAAAATCTGCGGTTTGCGATGCGATGAACGTGTCGAGCACCGCGATACCGAGCGTGGAGAGCGCCACCAGTTTTCGCAAACGCGATCGCGTTTCACGAACGTCTCGTGTTGCTTCGGCGACGTCCAAAAGATCCGAAGCTTGTGCAAGCCGATCACGAACCGACACCGCCAGCTCGCGCTCACGTTCGCGAAAAACACGCGAGATCATTTTCCAAAAGTCGGTCTCCGCTTCGAAAAATTCACGGCGCTCGCCGGTGCGCAACGCCCGACGAACGACGCCCCACCGCTTCAGTTCCGCGAGCGTCATGCTCACCGCGCCCGCCGACATTTGCAGGTCCTCAGCGAGGTCGTTCGCCGTCAGGGCGTCACTCGACAAATAAAGCGTGGTCCAAATACGACCGAGCGCTTTGCGGAAACCCCAATGCTCGATAGCGTCGCCGACCGCGTCTCCAGCGAGCAATACGGCACTTCGAATTTCGGAATTTTCAGCTGCTAATGACATTTCAATAGTTTCTGAAGACTTTGACCCTAAAGTCAATGGACAGACATGACGACGAAACCGATTTCCGACCTGGACCAGAGAAAACAGGACGAGCACGGTCACGAAGAGGCCGTTCGCGGCATGTTCGACCGCATCGCGCCCACCTACGATCGTGCGAATCGTGTCATGAGCATGGGCATCGACACTCTCTGGCGAAAGCGCGCGATTGCGCAGCTCGTCGATTTACCCGAAGGCGCATTGCTCGATTCGTGCGCGGGCACGTTGGATCTCACGGCGCTCCTCGCGAAAAAATTTCCGGAGCGGCGACTCGTGGCGATGGACTTCGCAGGCGAGATGCTGGAGCACGGAAAAGAAAAGGCGCCGACCGCCGAACGCGTGCTCGGGGACGCCACGAAGATGCCGTTCGGTGACGACGAGTTTGCCGGATCGATCTGCGGGTTCGGCATGCGCAATCTGGGCGACACCGAACGCGGCACACGCGACATGTTTCGCGTGCTCAAACCCGGCGGCGTATTCGTCACGCTCGAATTTTTTCGTCCGGCATCCAGGAGCTCGCGAATTTTTCACGCCGCTTACGCGCGCGCCGTTTTGCCGACTGCCGGCGGATTGCTCTCCGGCGAGAAGAGCGCGTACGCCTATCTCGCGGCAAGCATGAAAGGATTTTTGCTCCGCACCGAATACGAAGCCTTGCTCGAGAGGAGCGGCTTCAAAAATGTGCGTGGCTTCGATTTGCTATTCGGCATTGCGTCGATCGTGGTCGGAACCAGATAGCCGCGACGAAATATCGTAAAAATAAGCCGATTCGCGATCAACCGAGCTTGAACGGGCCGCCTTTTTCAAGCGCCGTTTTGTACGCCGGCCGCGCATGAACGCGCTCCAAAAATTCCGTCGTCTTCTTGCGCCCGCTGTCGAGACCGCCTCGTGATGCCGCGCCCTCGAGCGGGAAGCTCATTTGAACATCTGCAGCCGTGAGCTCTTCACCAGCGAACCATAGAGACTTGTGGAGCTCGCTCTCGATGAAGTCCAAGTTGCGCGTGAGGTTCGGCTGAATGAACGAGCGCTTCACCTTCGCGGAAATGCCTTTGGCGATCGGCTTGATGAAAAAAGGCATCGGCGTTTTTTCGATCGTGTTGAACACCAGCATCATCACGAGCGGCGGCATGAGCGTGCCCTCCGCGTAATGCATCCAGTACGTGTACCGAAGATGCTCCGGAGTGTTTTCGGCAGGAGCGAATTTACCTTTGCCGTACGTGCGCACCAAATACTCGAGAATGGCGCCAGACTCGGCGATCGTGAGATCACCATCGGTAATGACCGGCGATTTTCCGAGTGGATGCACCTTCAGGAGCTCGGGCGGCGCGAGCATCGTCTTCTTGTTTCGTTCGTAACGTTTGATCTCGTACGGGACGCCCAGCTCTTCGAGCATCCAGAGAACGCGTTGCGATCGCGAATTGTTGAGATGATGAACGGTGAGCATGCAGCCCGCTTATAGCGCAGACTGCGAGCACCTCACGATTCGGCTTATTTCTGGCTGCTTCGGCGCTTACGAGCGCGACGCACGAGAGAGAGACCGAGAAGCCCAGCGAATGCACCGAGCTGCCATTTCTGAGCGTCGCTCGATTTCGTTGCCGTCGCGCAACCGCCGCTACCACCGCTGTTGTTTGCGGCTTGGGCCTGCGCCAGCGAGCCGTAACCGACGACTTGGCAGTTGTCGTAAATGGGGCAGCTCAAGTTCACCGACTGCGTGACGACGCGTTGGTTGGGCATCTCGGATTGATCCGACGATGCCTGCAAAACGAAATCGGTCGTCATGGCTGCATGCGAAATGTCGCTGCGCATACGCGTGACACGAACGTTCGGTCCGCTGATGCCTGCGAACAACGCTGCGATGTCGGCCGCGCGAACTTGGTCAGCGCTTTCGTTAACAGCGCCGCCGTCGCTGTCGGTGCCTGCGTCAGGATCGCCGATGGGCAAGTAGTCGTCGCTGGCGCTCGAAGGCGCGCCGCCGGAGACGCCGCCACCTTGGAAGTACTGACCGCCGCTCAAGATCACGTTCGAGATGAGCTGCTGGCTGAGACTGAGTGAGCTCTCCATCTCCCAACCTTTTCCGACGAGGTTCGCTTCATTCTGCGCACGCAGCGTCGTGTAGTTGCTGGAGCTCGTCGAGAAATCCCAAATCAGATCTTTGTCTTCGATGTGAAAGAAAGGGAAATTCTGCGGCTCGTAGCGACCGTCGGCCACGACCCAGATCGTGATACCGACCGTCGCGCCCGTTCCAATGGCGGCCATGCGGAGCGGCAACGAGAGGCCGGCACCCGGCGACGTGACACGAACTGGTCGCATCGATTGAACGCCCTCACCCGGCAAAAGCTTCATCGCGAGAAAGTCGAAACCTTCCGCGACGTATTGATCGATGACCGACGTGACGGCGGGCGGAATCGAAAATCCGTTCGTCGTGAGCCAATTGTTGAGCGCGCTCGAATCCGATGCGTGAAGCTGCACGGTGGCGTACGGGCCGACGTTCTGGGATTTGGTGACGGTGACCGTTCCCGCACTATCGCCCGGCGCTGCCGCATTGGACGCGCCTCCGAATGAGCCGCCAAGGCCTTGCGAGCAAGAATCCGGCGGCCCCGGACAATTTTGTGGAGGCGCGACGATGGTCGTTGCCGTCACCGCATCGATCGAGTCGAACAGGACGTCAGCGCTCAAGCCGACATCTACCGTTCCGTGAATGGGGAGCACCCACGCGAACGACGCCGGATTTCCGGAGTAACGAATCTGATCATAAAGAGTGGTCTGCTGCGTCGACACCGTGAGGAGCATGCGCTCGTCGGTGATGTCAGATGCGGTTTGCGTGGGCGGAGTGAAACAACCGCCACAAGCACGTGCATCACGGGCACCGAGCATGGCAAGCGCACATGCTGCAACCGAAGCTCCCAAAACCAATGCCGATCGATTCATGCTGTCTCCCGCGCCTCGAAGTCCGAAAGCGGGACAATGCACTGACCAGTCCATGTGCCGGCGCTGGCCCGAAAAACGCATAAATCGGCCTTAAACAGAGGGTTTTGCAGAAGCTCGAGGATCGCGTGCGCAAGAAAACCAAGGCATCTTCACCAGGGGATTGCGCAGCTTGGCACAACGAAAAGTTGGTAAGGTCGGACGCAATGACGATCGGAAAAGGGCGTCCGGCGTCGCCGTTTCGGTGTTTGGTCTCGGCATCGCTGCTGCTCGCGCTCGGCGCGTCGGCGTGCAAACCGAAGCCAACGACCGCGATCATCGTCGGCGTGCAGAGCGATCCGATGGGCGGCGTCGTCTCGTCGCTCCACATCAAGATCACGTCGAACGGCAGCGTGGTCGACGACGAGATCGTGAAACCACCGCACGGCTCGCGCGTCGGATTTCCGCAACCGTGGGAGAAGACGATCACGGGCTCCAGTAACGACAACGGAGACGTGTCGGTCGAGGTCGACGCGATCGGAGATCCGAACGCTAAAGATCCGCTCTTCACCCGTCTTGCATCGACGCATTTCATTGCCGGCAAAACGGAGCTGCTTCGGGTTCCACTCGAAACGCGTTGCATCGTTTACCCAACGACGCAGCGCGCGCCGGGTAGCAAAATTCCGGGTCCGCTCAGTGGTCCGAAGTGCACTGCGCCGGGCACGTGCATCGCGGGCGTCTGCCAAAATTCGACGGTTCCGCCGGCCGGGCTCGAAACCTACTCGACCGATTGGCCTACGAATGCGCCGGATCGCTGCAAGCCGAAAAACGGCGGACCGCCAACGCTGCAAGTTGGAACCGGACAGTCCTACTATTTACCTCTGACGCCGAACCAAACGCTGCAAGCAGAGGCAGGTCCGCAAGGCGGTCATCACATTTGGATCGCCACGCGCATGAAGAACATGCGGCAGGCGGGGTCGCTCACGAAGATCTATGGCGTGCAGCCTGACACTGGAACGAAGATTCCGCCGACGACATTGGCCTTTACGTACTCGCCGGACGAGGGGGATTTTTGCAAGCTCTACGGGATTCGCTATCAGCTCGACAACGAAGGCATCGACTACAAACCTTTCTTGGGCAAACCCTTAGATGTAGTCGTAACCGTTACGGATGCTTCGGGTGCCACGGCAACTCAAACCGCGCATGTGAACATCGCTCCAACCTTACTCAATCCTTGACGGGCGCACGATGAGACGAGCCGCCGTTCTTTTCGTCGTCGCGTCGCAAGTACTGCCTCTTTTGCTAGCTTGTCATCACGACGAGCCGCCGCCCGAACCGGCGAAACCCGCGTGGCAGCTCCTCGCGAGCGAGCTCCCCGAAGCCCTGCTTTCGGTGGGCGGAAGATCACCGACCGACGTGTTCGCGGTGGGCGCCGACAAAGGCGCAGGACCGCTCGTGCTCCATTTCGACGGGAAAAAATGGGCACAATTGCACACCGGCACGCATGGCGATCTGTGGTGGATTCACGCGTTTGCAGATGGCACCGCGTTGCTCGGCGGAGCAAATGCAACGGTTCTTCATTACGACGGGCACCACTTCGAGCGCATGAAAGCTCCCGGGCTCGCGCGACAAACCGTGTTTGGTGTCTGGGGGCTCTCGCCCGAAGATTTTTACGCGGTAGGAAATGCGAGCGGAAGAAACGGTTTCATCTGGCACTACCACGGCGGCCAGTTCGAAAACGAGACCTTACCCTTGGATGTTCCGCGCATTAATGGAGGCGAGCTCCCCGGATTCTTCAAAGCTTGGGGAACGAGCACCGAGGTTTGGGTCGTAGGTGCAGCTGGTGCCATTCTTCATCGCGAAGGAAACGCACCATTCAAAGTCGTGGCCACGGGCTTCAAAAATAATTTGTTCACGGTCAGCGGTGTGGACTACCGCATGTTGGCGGTCGGCGGAGCGAGCAACGGAAACGTCTTCGAATGGAATGGCGCGCAGCTGAGAGATCTGTCCCCGACCGGTGCAGGTCTGCTTCAGGGAGTCTCCGCCACGAAGACCCACGGCGACTGGATCAGTGGAGAGCGCGGTCTCGTGTTCACACGCGCTACCCCGAAAGACGACTTCGTCATGGTCGACCACAGGCTCGAGCTGCCTGCATCGTCGTCACTGCACTCGATCTTCGTCGACGGCTCCGGCGGTGTTTGGTCGGCCGGCGGCAACGTCCTCACGCCGGCGCTCGACAACGGGATGCTCATTCATTACGGAGACCCGATCCCGCAGGTCGTGATCGACGACGACGATTCGGATGCATCGACCACAGATGGCGGTGCTCCAATCGCTTGCTCGCCAGATGTCATCGCAGCAGGTAAAAATGGCTCGATCGCGCGTCGATGGGACGAGCAAGCGCTTGCTTCGGTCCGTCGCGATCTTCCGCGCCCGACGGTGCACGCGCGAAATCTTTTTCATCTCTCCGCTGCGATGTGGGACGTCTGGGCTGCGTACGATCCTAAAGCGAAGGGCGTCTTCGTCACCGAGAAGCTCGCGGCCGACGACCCCGACAAAGCGCGAAACGTTGCGATCAGTTACGCCGCTTATGATCTTTTGAAGCATCGTTACGCGCCGGCCATTGGCGGCGCGGCAGACGTCGCCTGCTTCGATGCGGTGATGAAAGATCTCGGCCTCGATCCGAAAGACACCCACGACACTGGCGATGATCCCATCGCGTTCGGCAATCGCGTCGGACACACCATCATCGACAAAAACGCGAACGACGGCGCCGACGAACGAAACGACTACGCCGACCCTAACCCTTACACCTCACCCAACGCGCCACTCATTTACGACAATGCTGGCACAACACTGAAGGATCCGGCGGTTTGGCAACCCATTAACCTCGCCACCGCAGCTACTCAGAACGGCATCATTCTGCCGTCGGGAGTGCAGACATATATCGGCAGCAATTGGGGAGCTGTTACGCCGTTCGCGATGAAGCGCAGCTCCGACACGTCTCCCTGGCACGACCCGGGGCCAGCTCCGAAACCGACCGACGCGGCAATGAAGAATTGGCTCGTCGAGGTGATTCGCAAAACGGCATCAGTCGATCCGACAGACCCGACTCAAATCGACATTTCGCCAGCTGCGTACGGCCATAATTCGCTGGGCTCCAATGATGGAAAAGGTTGGGCAAAAAATCCGGTGACCGGTGAGGCCTATGCATCACAGGTCGTAAAAATGGCTGATTTCGCGCGCGTGATGGCAGAATTCTGGGCCGACGGTCCGAAATCCGAAACGCCGCCCGGTCATTGGAACACGCTCGCGAACTCCACGGTGGACTCGCCCGCCTTCAAACGTCAGCTGTTCGGTGCGGGTCCTTCGCTCGATCCGCTCGCGTGGGACGTGCACATGTATCTCGCGCTCAACGGCGCATTGCACGACGCGGCCATCACGGCTTGGGACATCAAACGACGCGACGTTACGATTCGTTCACTCTCACTCATTCGTTGGATGGGTGGCAAAGGTCAGTCGTCTGACCCTAAGGGTCAATCTTATGATCCTCTCGGGCTGCCGCTCGTTCCTGGTTTGATCGAGGTGATCACCAAAGAGAGCAGCGCGCCTGGACAACGCCACGAGCGCTTGAAATTTTTCGTAGGCCAAATCGCTGTACGTGATTGGCTCGGCGAGCCAGGCGATCGAAGTAGCCAAGTGTCCGGCGTCGGCTGGGTTCGCGCCGTGGACTGGATCACGTACCAACGCCGCACGTTCGTCATGCCCGCATTTCCCGGATTCATTTCTGGACACAGCACATTCAGTCGAGCTGGAGCCGAGGTGCTGGCGAGCATCACCGGATCAGCTTATTTTCCTGGTGGTTTGGGCGAATACGTCGCGCCGCAAGGCACGTTCTTGCAGTTCGAGTATGGCCCCACTACCGAGGTGCGTTTGCAGTGGGCTTCGTACTTCGACGCCGCCGATGAGGCAGCTCAATCGCGTGTCTACGGCGGCATTCACATCCAGCCGGACGACTTTGCAGGACGCCGTCTCGGCCATCAAATCGGGCTCGACGCAGTTGCTCACGCGAAGACGTATTTCTAAGGCACGCCCACCCGCATACCCGCGCTGAGCTGCACGCCGCGTAAGGTTCGACGCGTCTTGCAGCGCGTTGAGCGAGCCTTAACTTCGTTGTATCGAAGTCAGCCGCCGCGACACCGTTTGCCGCCCGCGGCCGCATGAGGTGACGTCATGACGAGAAAACAAACTTTGTGGCTCGGCTCTGCCCTTTGGGGAGCTGCGTTTGCGGTTTCTGGAGCGTTTGCCTTCGCGATGCAGCAGCCGCTCGTTCACCATTACGATTACTCACCAACGTCGATCGTTCGCCCCGAACAAAACGAGTCGATCGTTCGAACGCCATCGACGACCACGGAGCCGCTGACATTTGCGGCGCTCGAGATCACCGTTCCGCGCGCAACGGTTTCGCATTCGGAGGCTCTGCCGAAGGCGAAGCCTGCACCTGCGCAACGTGACATTCAGCAGATGAATTGCTCGGATTGGCGGCCGCTCGAGCAAGGCGGAAACGCGGTTCGTGAATGCCAATGATGCGTGAAATGTCTTTAAACTGAGCAGATTCGCGATCGCACGGCGTGCCCTCAAGAACGCACGCCAATGATCCGTTCTCGTCTCTATGGACTCGAGAGCTCGAATGGCCGACTACGGGCGTGGGGTCGTCAAGTTCCAGGTGAGCCCCGAGGAAGACCTCCTCGGAACCTTGAAGAAGACGTTCGAATCACCAACGTACGAGCCGCCTCTTCTTCCTGCTGCGGCGCTCGAGCTCGTGGAGCTTTCGCGAAAACCGGATGCGACGATCTCGGAGATCGTTGCGCTCGTCGAACGCGATCCTTTCATCGCGGCGCGGGTTCTTCGCGTTGCACAATCGCCGCGTTACACCTGCTCGGGCGGCGTGCCCTCGCTTCATCATGCGGCGGTGCGGCTCGGTCTCGACACCATGACGAATATTTTTCTCGAGGTCGCGACGCACATGCGCGTGTTCCGTGCGAAGGGTTACGAAGCGCCCATGGAACGCCTCCGCCTGCATTCGATCGCGACCGCTAACGTTGCGCGCATCGTGTGCCGCTACACCTCGGTCTTCGATGAATACGCTTTTTTGTGCGGGCTATTTCACGACGTCGGGATCGCAGCGTCGATGATCATCTTGTCCGAACGAAAGCGCGAAACGCCGCGCGCGTTCGCGGAAGAGTGGCGTTCGATTCAGCCGATTCATGAAGCTGCCGCTCGCACGCTTTGTCAGACGTGGAAGCTGCCCCCTGACGTTGCATTCGTGGTCGGACATCATCACGCTATCGAGGTCGGTGGACACACGCATCCGGTTGCAGCGGCCATCGCCGTAGCCGAGGTGATCGCGGCCAAGCTTGGATTCGGTTTCGAAGACGAAGTGGGCGCCGTGATGCCGCATGCGGCCATGCGCGCGATTGGCCTCAACGACAATTCAGTGAACGCGATCACCAACGAAGCCAGGATCAAGCTCGGCGATCTCACTTGACGATTCAGTGGGCAATCGCGCCGCCTTCCGTCTGCATGCACGATGCCGCGCAGAAATTCCGACGACCCGAAAAGGCTTAGCTTCGTCGTGTGTAGCGCAAATGTCTTAACGAAGCCGTGCCACATCCACGGACACGCGGCGTGGTTGGTTCTTTCGCGACGTCATGGCACCTTGGCCGCGCGATGACGTTCGATCCGGATCGACTCGACAAACGAGATCCGAAAACCATCCGCGCTGTGCTCCCGCTTTTTCGAGCGATGAACCGTCATTATCTGCGGCTGCGACGCGACGGTCTCGAGCACATCGCGGAGGTGAAAAGCGAGCCTGCGCTGTTCGTGTCCAATCACAACGGCGGTATTTCAGGACCCGATCTGGTTTGTACGCTCGCGACTTTGTGGGAGACGCTCGGCGTAGCCACGCCGCTTTATCCACTGGCGCACGACTTCGCGATGCGACATCTCACGCCTCTCGGGCGCGCGCTTCAGCGACTCGGCGCGATTCGCGCGTGCCCGGACAACGCGTTGCGGATTCTGAAGAGTGGCGCGAAAGGGCTTGTTTATCCGGGTGGCGACCTCGAGGCGTATCGGCACTCGCGGCATCGCGATCGCATCGTGCTGGGCGAGCGCACCGGCTTCGTTCGCGTCGCGCAAAAAATCGGCGCGCCCATCGTTCCGATCGTCGTACAGGGCGCGCATCGCTCCGCGTACATCTTCGACGACGGGGAATGGATCGCGCGCGCGCTTCATCTCGAGCACTGGAGTCGTTTGAAAAAATTTCCGCTCGCGCTCGCGTTACCCTGGGGCCTAGCGCTCGGTCCCTGGACCCCTTATATGCCGCTCCCTTTTCCAATTCGTCTTCGCGCTCTCGCACCGATGCGCTTTGCATCGGACGTCGATCCTCGAGACGCGCGCGAGCAAGTGCGCAGCGCAATGCAACGGGCGCTCGACGATCTCTCGATCGAGGCTCGTTCGTGAAACTTGCTCGACTCAGGAACGCCCGAGAAATTGCCTACGAAATGCACGGACCTGACACCAAAGTGCCGCTGCTGATCGTTCGCCCGCTCGGCGGATCGATGAGCTCGTGGGCCGATTTTGCAGACGCGCTTTCGGCACGCATGCGCGTGATCATGTTCGATGCTTGCGGCACGGGTCGTTCGAGCCGAGCGCCTTGGACGATGTCGACGCGATCAATGGCGACCGACGCACGTGACTTGCTCGACCATTTGGAAATCGACAAAGCGCATGTCTACGGAATTTCGTTGGGCGGTATGGTGGCGAGCTGGTTGGCTGCAGATCACGCGAAGCGCGTCGACACTCTGACGCTCGCATCAACGACGCCGATGGGAACGATGTTCCGACCGAAAGCGATCCCGCGCGGATTGTCCGTCGCGACTTGTTTGAGACACGCAGCACCGCAAGCCGAGGCATGCATGGCAACCCGTATTTTATCGAGTCATTTTCGTCGGACGCAACCCGAAGAGGTCGCGCGCATTCGCGAACGCGCGGCGGCCTTTCCCGCGTCGCATCGCTCGCTCGCGATCCTGCTTGCCGCAGCGGCGCGCCACGATGTGCGTCGACACTTGGCCACCATCGAGGCAGACACGCTCGTGCTGCTCGGCGAGCACGATCCACTCCTTACGCTCGAGTCCCAACAAGAAATGTTGGAGGAGCTTCCGCGTTCCACGTTTCACGTCGTCAAGGGCGCGGGACACGATGTGTCCGCCGAGGCGCCGCGCGTGGTCGCCGCTCGCGTGCTCGAGCATTTGAACGGATCGAACCGATGAGCACTGAAATGGAGGCGGTCGTCGATCGCATTTTGGCGAAGGGCGAGCACGACATCACCATCGCGACGCCGCTCGGATTGGGAAAGCCCAACGTGCTGCTCAACGCGATCTACAGCCGTTTCAAGGCCGATCCCTCGCGCAAGCTGACGATTGCAACGGCACTGTCGCTTCAAACGCCGAAAGGCAAAAGCGATCTCGAACGACGCTTCTTGGAGCCGTTCACCAAGCGTCACTTCGGCGAGAACTATCCGGAGCTCGAGTACGCGATGGATCTTCAAGCGGGCCGTTTGCCGGCCAACGTGAAAGTTCAGGAATTTTATTTTGCCTCGGGCGCCATGCTGCAAAGCGAGCGCGCGCAACGCGACTACGTGAGCGTCAACTACACGCACGTCGCGCGCGACCTGCTCGAGCGCGGCGATCTTCACGCCATCGTGCAGCTCGTAGCCAAGCGCGGCGAAGGCGACAATGCGCGTTACAGCTTTTCCTGCAATCCAGACGTCACGCTCGACCTGCTCGATCGGGTCAAACAACGGGGAATGACGAAGCCGCTCGTGGTCGGTGTCGTTCACGACAGCCTGCCTTTCTTGGGAGGCGACGCCGAGGTTGGCGCAGAAATCTTCGACGCGCTCTTGCAATCAAGCGACGCAGAACAGCCGCTTTTTGCGCTGGCGCGTGAGCCGATC
>JBDTFL010000275.1:0-6998 GCA_039937955.1 Polyangiaceae bacterium
AGATCTGATTTTTCCACGGCGTGCTTTTATTTTTTTCGAATAGCCGGTGGCTCGTCTGCGCGATGAGATGATTTGCGAGCGGCGCAATTACCGCTAAAAATAAGCTCTTTCGTGAGATCGCCAACACGAGCAAAACGGTCGATGTGGTCGTCGCCGCCGCGTGCATCCATTGCGTCTCGGGCTTGGAGTGAAGGCGTACGTAGTGCGGCCAAAAATCCTCGAAGCGCGTGACCGCATACGGATCGACGCGAAGATCGGCTGCGCCCCGAGCGCGGGATTCCCCTTGGTCAGCAATTGCTTGCATTATGCAACTTCTTTCAAAATGCGGTCGAGCGCGTGGAGGCCATCTCTCGTTCCCGTGCGAACGCGCGGGTCGGGTGAACGAAACGAATGCGGACGTTTCAAAAATGTTCGAATGGCCGACGCCGTGGCGCGCTTCGCGTGCACGCCGAGCTGCAAGGTCTCGAGCCATCGCGCATTCAGCTCTTGCTCCGGCTGATGAACCACCGGCACGCTCAAGATCGGCTTGCCGAGAACCAGCGCTTCGGAAATCGCCGAGAATCCGCCGTTGGCGATGACCGCTTTTGCGCTCGCCAAATCACGCAAGAACGCGTCTTCGCCGTACGCGCACAGCTGCACGTTCGCGATTTTTTCTTTGCGTCCTAAACCGTAAACACGAAATTCGGTTTCGCGATTGGCAGCGAGCGCTGCGAGCAAATGCGGATCGCCCGACGACGTTTGATAGACGAGCACATGATCGCCTTGCGTGGCGGTGAGCGACGCAACCTCGGAGCGGACGATCGGACCGACCAGCGTCGTCGCCGTGCGATTGGCAGCGCGCTCCTCTGGAAAGAAAAACGAGCTCACCAAGTAGTGATCGCACTTCGGCGTCTTCGCGGAGACCACCGCGCGCGCGAGCTCGTACTCCGGCAAAAACGGCGCAAGCAGACGAAGCGGGTGCTCGAAGCGATCGAGCACGTGTTGATGATCGAGCGACACGATCGGAATTCCGAGCGCATGTCCGACCGCACACGCGAAGCTCGAGAAATCGGTCATCACCAAGTCGGGAGCGAAATGCAGCGCCTCACGGAGCGCCACGCGCGCGTTGAAACCGATGCGCTCGGGCGCTTCGAGCACGAATCGTGAGAGCGTTTTCGATCGAGAAATCTGGCCATTTTCGTACGTCGCGCTCAGATTGCGAATGTCGCTGACGTGAAACCCATGACCGCGCAGCACCCGCGCGGCACGGCCGGACGTGGCCAAGTGAACGCTGTGACCCGCACGTTCCAAGTGCGCCGCGACGACGCGTGCGCGCATGGTGTGCCCGAGACCGTCACCACACAGCCCATAGAGAATTCGCATTTGTCGTGTCGAACTAGCGACCAGGCTTGGTCGCGTCCAAGTAGTCGCGTCCAAAGTTGGAACTGCGTCATTGCGTCATTCATTCCCCTCCCAAGTGGCGTTTGCTGTTGGTAGGCTGGTGAATCTGGATGATGCGCACATCGCTGATCGGAGCTTTGATGCTGGTGGCCTGTGGTGGTGCGAGCTCGCAGCCGCTGACGCCCGACCCCGATCCGACGCCCACCGATCAAGACATTGCGGCGCTTCAAAACGCGCAAACGAGCGTCGCCGAGGGGACCGCAGACGCAGGGGCGCCGGCCGCGGATGCGCTGAAGAATAAATCCAAAAAACCCTGACGTTTTTCGGATGCGACTGGCATTTTGCACGCCGATGGGGCACAGACACGCCCCATGAAGCGAACGATTTTTGCGCTCCTCTTGTCGGCTACGACAGCTGCTTCCCTTTACGCCTGCACCGGTGACGACGCTGCGGTTGGAAATAGCAACGACGACGGCGGCAACACGTCGGACGGCTCGTCGAACGACGGCTCGTTCACATCCGACACGTCGACACCCGACGACTCGGGCACCGACGCGGGCTTGAGCCCGACATCGCTCGAAATTCTCGCGGTGAAAAACTCCGCACCGCCCACGCCCGATGGAGGCGCCGCGCCGCCGGTGACGATCAGCTTGCCGATCGATCACGCGCTCGTGACCTACGTGCGTCGGGCAGTCGCGCCCGATCCGGCCGGATTCTTTTTGCAGGCCGAGCAGACGGGTCCTGCGGTCTTCGTCGCAATCGATTCATCGTCGCTTTCGCCCGCGCCAGTCGCCGGTGACGACGTCTCGATGACCGTCACGAGCGTGACCAACGTCGCATCGCTGCATGAAATCCTCGCGGTTTCAGGCTTCAAAATCAATTCGCACGGCAACGCGATCGCGCCGCTTTTGCGTCACGTGAGCACGTCGACGGATCTCGTCACCAAGCTCGACAACTACGAGAGCGAGTACATCGAGCTCGACGGTTTCGTCGCCGAGAAGTTCGGCGGCTCGGGCGGGTCGGTCAGCGCAGAGATCACCACGGCTGCATTCGCATCACCGACGTCCACGTTGCAGCTTCGTTTGCCGCCGGACGTGCAAACGCATTTCGACATCCAAGCTGCCTGCCAATTTTCGCTCACGGGCAACATGTGGCGCTTCGGAAAAAATGCGGAGCCGTCGGGTTGGGAAAACGCCGACCTCACGACGATGGAATGCAACGCGCCGAAGGTCTTCAGTGCAGTCGGCGCGAGCCCCACGACCGTCAACGTCGTGTTCGATCGCAATATCGGCGCATCGTCGCTTCTCGCTGCCGGCAGCCAATTCGCGATCACCGACACCGCAGATGCAGGCGCAGGCCCGACGGTGAGCGGTGCTGTTCTTCAATCCGATTTGCGAACCGTCACGCTGACGACGAGCACGCAAAACGCGCTCGAGCCGCTCACGGTCACGGTGGCGAGCACGCTCGAGGACGTCCTCTCCAAGGGCGTCGACGCGACGCACAATACCGCTAATTTCGTGGGTTTCGTGACGCCCGCGACCTTGCAGTTCAACGAGATGAATCCGAATCTTTCGGGTGCGACCCACGATCTGATCGAGCTCGTCGTTCTCACCGACGGAAATTTGGTAGGTACCACAATCGTTGAAAATCTCGTCGCTAGCAAAGTGCTCCTCGCAACGTTGCCGAACTTGCAAGTCGTCGCCGGCGACATCGTCGTCGTCCACTTGCAGGCAGATTTTCCCGACGGCGGCGTCGATCTCATCACCAACGAGACGACGACCAAAGCCGACTGCTCGTTGCCGAACTGCTTCCCGAACGCCTGGGACGTGAGCGACACGGCGCACGGCCAAAGCGGAATGACCAACTCCACGCGGGTGCTCGCCATCAAGCTTCCCAACGGACAAATCGAAGATGGAATCAGCTGGCACAACAACAACGCCGCTGCGACCAACTTCTTCAACGAGACGAACGCGCTGATCGACGCTGGAATGTGGGAGAGCTGCGGCGGTACCTACTGCACCGATTCGGATGCCGCAGTCGGGATCTCGTTCAACTTCCAAGGCGTCGACAACAAACCCGCCGGCAAAGACGTCCAGCGCATCGGCGCCACCAACACGCACTCACGCGCGGATTGGGAGCTCAACGACGCAGGCTCGTTCGGCATCGTCAACACGCCCTGAGCGCCCCTATCTTTCCGTAGTACGCTTAGGTCATGGCGTCCTCCCGATCGCAGCGCCGACGTGTATTTGCAGCCGGATTTACGGCTATTTCACTCGCTTTTCTGGCAGCGGCCCCTTCGGCCAATGCGCATTTCGTGCTCGTCGCGCCCGGCAATTGGCTGCAGCAGGACATGCAAGGAATTCCGATCAAGCTCGGACCTTGCGGCGACGAGCAAGACGAGGCCGGCACCGCAGTTCCGACCGGAACGGTCACTGCGTATCAAGAGGGCACGCAGCTCACCGTCACGATCAACGAGGTGATTTTTCATCCGGGCTTTTATCGCATCGCGCTCGCCACGGACGATCGCAGCCAGTTTCCGCCCGAGCCGAAGGTCGATGCGGGTGCGACCGAATGCGGCTCGACCACGTTCGAGAACCCGCCGGTTTTTCCGGTGCTCGCCGACGACGTGTTCGAGCATGCGACCGCGTTTTCGACTCCGCAAACGACGACCGTCACGCTACCGGCTGGCGTCACGTGCGAGCATTGCACTTTGCAAGTGATCGAGTTCATGTCGGACCATGCATTGAACTCGCCGGGCGGCTGCTTCTATCACCATTGCGCCGACCTCAAGATCCAGTCCGGTCCGGTCTCATCGACCGACGGCGGCGGACAGGTCATCAGCGGAAACGACGGCGGCACTTCGGGAACCACGTCACCCGAAGCGAGCACGCTTCCCGACGGTGATCCGGATTTGGGATCGAGCTCGAGCGGCTGCTCGACGCCCGGCGGCAAAGCTCCGGTCGCCACCGGATTCGTGGCGATGATCTTCGCTCTGCTGCTCGGACGCGGGCTTCGTCGGCGACGCTAGACGCCGCAACCAGCCTGTTCGCTGTTTGCGCTATTTCGACGCGTTTTTTGCGGCGTTTTCGACACCGAACTGATTGTCCGGCGGCTGGACCGGCGCAGTGCATTTCGGATCGGCAACGGGCGCCGGCTTGCCTTTGACGGGCTTCACCTTCGGCGCGCTGCAATCGGCTGGAAGCGCTTTCGGATCGAAGGTCGACGTTGCAATGAGGTAGGTCGCCCACGGCGCGCCGACGATCTTCGACAGTGATGCGAGCGGCACCGGCTTCTTCGATGCAACCGCGTCGAGCAAGTCGGCGATGGCAGTGCGACGGTCCGCGGATTTCGCGGTGGCGTCGGTGAGGTCGGCTTTGTCGGATGCGTCGAGCGGCTCGTTGAACGCGAGCTTCACGGTGCGACCGCTACGAACGACCTTCGCCTTCTCGAGCGCGTGCATGTAGTTGTCGACGATGATCGCCCACCGCTTCTCTTCGTGAGAAATGGGGTCGGTCTTCGCTTGCTTGATGATCTTCGCTTCGTTGTTTTCGAGCGAGGATTTCCAGTCGGTTTGAAAGTCGTTCAAGTCTTTTTCGACGAGCTTCGCCGAGTCGTCGTCGCGGGCGACGAGCACGATGTTGCCGTGAACTCCGCCGGCTTTCAAAACCGAGTCGTCGATCTCGAATGCAGCTGCGCGGATCTTCGTGTCGATCTCATCAATGATTTTTTGCTCGGTGTTCGGAAAACACGCGGTCATGAAATCACTCAAGCCACCAGCCGATTGCACGGCGCCCCACGTGCACGGTGCGCTCAAGAACGGCTTCGCGCTCGCGACGTCGGCGGAGATGCGGTTCGAGCTCAAACCTTCGACGGCGTTTGCACCGTCGTTCAATGCGGAGACCTGCGTCGACAAATCCGGCTTCGGCGCGGTGATCGTTTTGGCGATCGACTCGAGCGCGGCGCGGCTTCCGAAGAACCACGAAGTGCCTTGATTCATCGCTGCGTCGCTCGTCGCCGTGCAGTCGGTCGTCGGGGCATTCGGCTTCGATGTGTCGGTGGTGCGGCAAAATCCGCTGATGCCGCTGAACGCGTGCTTCGAAAATCCGTCAGCGGTCGGGATGTCGGTCATCTTCAATTGGATGATGCCGACCTCTTGCTTCGCGCTCGCGTCGTCGGTGAAGGCGATGGCCGTTTGGAAATTGCCGTCGAGATTCGAGCCGAGGAGCTCACCGCAAGTGAGGATCGATTGCACGTCCGCGATGTTGGTCGGCGTGAAGAAATGTTTGGCGTCGTCGATGTCGGCCGAGTTGCCGAGGTGCTTGAGCGCGGTCGCCGGATCCGACGCGTGAACGCGGCAGATTTCCGATCCGAGCTCTGCGGCGGTGAACATCTTCTTGACGTGCGCATCGTCCTCTCGTGTGCCGCTGATCTGCTCGGCGTCGAGGAGCGTCGTCGTTCCAGGAAGTTGCTTCGCGTCGATCGGAAGCTTCCACGTGGCATTCGCGCCGGTCTTACTGCAACCGTTCGATCCTAAAATTAAAAGACCACATCCGAGAGCGGCGAGAACGATGGGGGTTCGTGACATGTCCGCACTCTACGCAAATCCGGGACAGATCTCCCCCCTAAACGAAAGCACGATAAGGTGACATGACTTTCGCCATGACATTTGCCGGGTTACTCGTTCGACGCAGCGCAATCACCCTATTTTTTACGGGCATTTTGTGCGCGTGCTCGCACGAACCGGTTGCGCGTACGGGCGGCGGCGTCGGACTTTTGCCGGTTGGCGCACAAGCACCGGATGTCGTGGGCGTGGGAAACGGCGGAAAGCAGACGCGACTTTCGGACGTGCGCGGAAACGTCGCGGTCGTTTATTTTTATCCGAAAGACGAGACGCCGGGCTGCACTCATGAAGCGTGCGCATTTCGTGATGCGTTCCCGAAATACGAAACGCGCCACGTCGTGATCTTCGGTGTGTCGCGCGACTCGGAGGACAGCCATCGCGAATTTCGCGACACGCACAAGCTTCCGTTCCCGCTCGTCGCCGACGAAGACGGCAGCATCGCGCAAGCGTACGGAGTGCCGACCAGCTTTCGCATGGCCGAGCGAGTCACGTTCATGATCGACGCAAACGGCAAGGTCGCCAAAGTTTGGAAAGACGTCGACCCCGGCGTCCACAACGACGAAGTACTTACCGCGATCGACGCTGCCCAGATCGCATCGCCGAGCACGAGCACGGATTCCGGCGCAAAATGATTCAGTGGTACCCGGGTCACATGACCTCCGCGCGGCGCATCATCGCGGAGAGGATGCCGTCGGTCGATGTGGTGATCGAAGTGCTCGACGCACGCATGCCGCGAGCGAGCGCGAATCCGGTCATGACCGAGCTGCGCAAAGAAAAGCCGTGTCTGAAAATCTTGTGCAAGAGTGACTTGGCCGATCAGGCAGCCACGAAAGCCTGGATTTCCGAGCTCGAAATCGATCTGACCGTGAAGGTGCTCGCGACGACGACCGAGCGCGAAGCCGACACACGCAAACGCGTTCCGGAGATCTGCAAAAAGCTCGCGCCGCATCGCACGGGACCAAAACCGGTGCGGGCGATGGTTGTGGGAATTCCGAAC
>JBDTFL010000276.1:0-4906 GCA_039937955.1 Polyangiaceae bacterium
GGACGTCGCCGACACTTGGAAATTTTTTGCGCCCGCCGAAACCAAGTATGCAACGACGCCGCGACCGTCGGCGGTGACCGCTGCTTGACCCTGTCCGGCGTTCTCGCCGTCCGCCGAGATGGTCATCGGCAATCCTTGCGCTTGTCCGTCGGCACCGATGGTGAGCGCGCGAACTTGATGTCCTTGCCCCGAGCCTTCGGTCCACACCACCAAAAATCTTCCGCCACCCAGCGAAGCAACACCCGGCGACATGAACGGCGCACCCGGACCACCCGCAGGCGGCGTGAGCTCTTCGGCAGCCGTCGGCGCGTCGCCGATCTTCCAACGTTGCCAACGAAGGCCCCACGCATCACTCGCGCTCGCGCGGTCGGCCCAAATCGCGAGAATGGAATTTCCACTCGAGGCGATTGCCGGCGAGCCGACTTGCGACCCGAGCCCCTGCGTCGACGAAAGATTTCCTGCCGACAGAGATTTGTCGCCCGTCGCCACGCCGAACCAAATCGCTCCGGAGCGTCGATAGGCAACGGCGATACCGCCACCGCCGTCGAGCGCAACACCGCGCAAGGCTTCCACTGCGCCGGTTCCGTTGAGCGGCCAGAGCGAATTGATTTTGTCGGTGCCGCGTAGAGCCCATGCAAGTGCGCCGTTCGCGACGCCTAGATCGTACGCTGGTGAAGAGGGCACGGTACGACGACCAGCGAGCGGATCGCCTTTTTTATCGGTGTTTGGTGATACTTGCGGGCGACCGTCAGCGGGCAAAGGCTCGACGCGTTTGAGCACGTCGCTCGATTTGGTTTTCGTCTGACTGGTGATCGCGAGATTGCCCGGATTGATGGCCAGCACCGCGCCGTCTTTCGGTCCGCTCGCGAAGCCCACCAAGATCGAATTCGTTGCGGCGATGACCTCGACGCCCGTCGGCACGAGGGCCTTCGATGCGATCATCTTCGGGTTTCCGATCACCGCGCATGGGGGACGCGCCGCTGCAACTGCGTTTGTCGTAGGTGGTGGAGGCGGCGTGACGATCGCGTTCGAATTCGCCGGCGCTCCCGATGCGCTGGAGATGGCGCTCGACGAAGACGACGCGTCGGGCCTGGTGCTCGTCGTCGTCTCGTCGCCATGACCAAAGATCGCTCCGAAAATTGATTTCACGATCACGATGAAGAAAATCATTCCGACGAACGTGGTCAGACCTGCAACTGCCAGCAAGATGTATTTGGACTTGCCCTCTTCGAACTTTGCGAGCTTGTCGCGCGTGGGCGCCAGCTTCGGAAATTTCGTGATGAGCGGATTCAGATAAACGAGAAACGACTGGCCGGCTGGTGGCGAAGAGGGCGGCGGACGATATTCACTCGTTGCGTCGGCGTCGGGTGCGGCAGGAAGCTGGTTGGTCGTTGCTGGATCCGGCTCAAAATAAGGCACTTGAGGAGCCGCTGCATTCGGATCACCGATCGTGAACGACGGCGTGTGATTTGGAACGAACGGCGGCGGACGTCCGGTGCGTCCTTTGTCCGAAATGACATGCATGCCTGGACCGGGTCCGTGACCTGAAGCCTGCCCTGGCATGGGCGGCGGCAGGCTCTTCGGACGAAACGGCGGCGGAATGGACGATTTTTTCGGACCTGGCGGCGGCTGGCTGCGACCGGCGATCTTCGGACCTGCGTCGGTCGCCTCGATGAAGAGTGACTCGCTGATTTCATCGGCGCTCTCCGAAGGCATGCGCGGCGTGCGTGCGTTCTTCGGAATTTCCGGACCGAGCTCGACAGCGCCTTTGTCCCAAGGCGGCGCCTGCGTGACCGCATTTTTTCCGGCCGGCGCACCTGGCGCAGTTGCGACGATCGGCGGCGCGTTCGGTGCGGTCGACGCGCGCTCCTCCTCTTCTTGCGGCGCGCCTCCGTACAAGATGAGCGTCGGTCGTTTGAGCATCGGCTCGAGCGGCGGCGGTTTTACCGACGGCGTGCGGGCGGGGGGACGATCCGATTTTTTTTCTTCCGTGCGCGCGGCTCCGTAAAACGGCGTCTCGATGCGCGGGCTCGCCTTCGCGTTCGTGCGTGGATCGGCGATCGCCGGAACGCCTACGACAGTAGGTAAATTCTGCAGCGGTTTCGATCCGCCATCAGCGCCAAAACGCGAAGACGGTGGCGCATCTTGTGGAAGTGCGCGCTTCAATTGATCGGATCCGGAGCTTCCGGTCTGGGCGCTCGCGGTGATGGCAGGTGCGGGCTGCGGTGATGCGGCGGGCATGCCGAGCATCGTCTGCTTCTTCGCCGTCTTCAAACGACTCGCCGAATCGTGCGTGCGCGGGCTCGACGACGTCGCCGGTACGGGCGGTGATCCTGCACCGGGCAAATTCGGTTGCGATGAAGGCGTGGCCACCGGAACGTAAGGAGGCGGAGGCGGTGGCTCCTCGTAAGGGGTTTGATCGCGACGTGAATCCGGCGTGTGCGACTCGAACTCGCTTTGGACGGCGACGATGAACAGCGGCGGCGGCGGAATGTTCGGAACGATTCCGTTCGCTGCAGCGATCGCTTGGGACATCAGCTCCGGTACGTCACTCGCGGCAATCCAATCCTTCCAACCGCGTCTCCAAACTGGTGCATTCGGCGGAATGACGCCATCGACGAGAGCCGCGCGCAATTCATCCAGGCGCACCAGTCGTTGCTGGCCGCGCGGGTCTGCCCATCGCCATTCGGCGTCGCCGCTCACAACCCAATGATAGCGCTAGCCGAACGGATCGTGACGAATTGTCGGCAATCATTTGTTTGCTCGAATGTGCTTATGAATGTGATTTTTTCGGTAACTATTTCAGTCGTCCGCCACCGCGAGCGCGATGTCGTACACGCGCGCAGCCCCTGCATTTCGCAACGCCGACGCACAGGCACGCAACGTTGCGCCGGTCGTTCGCACGTCGTCGACGAGCAGGATGCTCCGCCCCGCGATTCGTTTTGTGTCACGCGCCACGAACGCGGTCGCGACATTTTCCAAGCGCAAGATGCGATCGAGTGTTGCTTGGCGTGGCGTATCGCGCGTCCGATCGAGACCGCGCGCGAGCAGTCGAGCACCGAGCGATGCGGCGAGCGGACGCGCTAGAAGCGCCGCTTGATTGAAGCCGCGCTCCGCGAGTCGCGATGGGTGGAGCGGCACGGGAATCACGAGATCGAATTTTCGCGAACGCAATCGCGGAAGCGCCCGAAGCAAGAGCGCGCCGAGCGGACGCGCGAGATCTCCGCGCCTTTGATATTTGAAACGCACGATGGCCTCAGCCACCGCGCCACCGTATCGAAACGGCCCGTACGTTTCGATGTCACGCGTTGCCGCTTCGACCGTCGTCACGCACGCGGGGCAAAAGATGGTGCGGTACTGAACGCGCGCATCGCACGCGGCACAACGCTCCGGTGAAACCAAAGAACCAGCCAGCTCGAGGAGGAGATCAATCATGGCCCCGCATCGACCATGATCAACCCTTAGTTGCGTGTACCTTACACCTATTAAGCGCTGTTTTTCGGCCATTCTTCGGCGGTCATGGCAAAAATATCGTGGTCTTCCCAAACGCCGGCAATCTGCAAATAACGCGGCGCGTATCCTTCGCGGCGGAATCCGCATTTTTCGGCAACGCGCAGGCTGGGAAGATTGCGCGGCATGATCGCCGCTTGCACGCGATGCAGACCGAGGGGACCGAACGCGAAATCGAGCGCGCCGCGCACCGCCTCGCTGGTAATTCCTTTTCCTTGTTCGTCGCGGTCGACGAAATAGCCGAGGTACGAGTTGAGAAAAGCGCCGCGCGTAACTCGCCCCAAAGTGACGCGACCGATGATGCGCGCCGATTCTCCTTTTTCTTGGCCGCGCATGAAGCAAAAGAGCGCATAGCTTTCGCCCGACTTCCAAAGTGCGCGCCAGCGTTCCATCTCGCGTGTGGCCAGCGCCAAGGTCGGACGACGATCGGTCGGTGGCGCTGCAGGAGAAAACGGGCGCAGATAATCGGCGTTGTGACGAAGCGCGCGATAGAGGAGCGGAATGTCGGGCGGCTGCACAGGGCGAAGCACGAGCCGTTCGGTCTCGAGCCGCGTCGCGAGTGAAATTTTCGGTTTGGCATCCGTCGCGAAAATCACGTCGCGACGTTATCACGCTGGTCGTCGCGGTTGATTAGAGGAGTGCCACCGGGTCGACGTCGATTTCGGTGCGGACGCTGCGCGGAAAGGAGCTGCGTGATCGCTCGACCGCGAGCAACACTCTTCGCAAGGATTGGCGATCCTCGCTGCGCAGCATCAAACGAAAACGGTAACGCGCACGAAGACGCGCGAGCGGAGCCGGTGCCGGACCGAGCACGAGCACTTTGGATGTCTCTTTCGCAGCGGCATCACGCGCGATTGCCGCTAAATTTTCGGCGATTTCGCGCGCCTCGATTTCGTCGAGCGAATCTACGCGCACCAGCGCCGCTCGTGAGAACGGCGGATACGCGAGCTCTTTTCGATCACCGAGCTCTCGCTCCAAAAATCCGAGGACGTCGTGCTGCCGCGCATACGTGATCGCCGGATGGTCCGGATCGTAGGTTTGAATCAGCACCTTCCCTGCGCGATCGCCACGACCCGCTCGTCCGGCAACTTGAACGAGCAGATGAAACGTTCGTTCCGACGCACGAAAATCAGGAATCGAAAGCGCGGCGTCGGCATTGATGACACCAACGAGCGTGACGTGCGGAAGATCGTGGCCCTTGGTGACCATCTGCGTGCCCACCAAAATGTCCACCTCGCGATTGCGAACGCGCGCGATGATCTTCTCGACATTTTTTCCGCTCGCCACGTCGCGATCGAGTCGCGCGATGCGAGCCGTGGGAAAGGCCTTTTGCAGCGTCTCTTCCAGCTTCTCGGTGCCTAGGCCTTCGAGAACGAGCGACGGCTTCTGGCATTTT
>JBDTFL010000277.1:0-2901 GCA_039937955.1 Polyangiaceae bacterium
GGGTGAATCACCGCGAAATCATTGAATGTAGTATACACGAATTCGCGCAGTGGCTTCGGGTACTCGATCTTCTCGAGCTCCGCCATGCGCTCGTCGTATTCGACGCCCTGAGCCTTCAGCTCATTGACCTTGATGGTCTTCAGCTTGTCGACTTGCTTGCGCAAGACGATGTCGGGATTTTCCAAGATCGATTCGACGAGCGTCAAAATATCGAGCGCGTACGTGTCGGAGTCCGGGTCGAGCTTCGGAATCGTCTCTACCAAGTAGAGCGACAGCGCGTGATGCAGCGAGAAATCCTCTTGTAAATCCGCATGAACGACGGCGCGGCCATTCACCTTCTCGACAAGGCCCGCATCGATCAAAGTTTGAAAAAGCTGCAGCGCGTGGCGACCCTCGATTTTGCGTTCGGCCTCGCGACCATGACTGCGCGCCACGAGCCGGGCCATCGGCATGCAGCCACCGCCCTCGCGGCCGAGCACGTCGATGAGCATTCCGTGTGTGACGCGAAACCGTGAGACGAGCGGTTCGGGCTGTGACGTCACCAGACGATTGAATGTCGTGCGGTCGAACGCGACGTAACCGAAATCGGGTGGTTTGCGCCTAACGAATTTTTTGTTCTTCGACGAGCCGGTGCTGGCCTTGGCCTCGAGCTTCAGATTTTCGATCACGTGCGCGGGTGCTTGCGCGACGACGTAACCGCGATCGTCGAAGCCCTTGCGACCAGCGCGTCCGCTGATCTGTTGAAAGTCCCGAACGCTCAAAATGCCGGTTTTTTCCCCGTCGAATTTGCAGAGCTGCGTGAAGAGCACAGTGCGAATCGGAATGTTCACACCGACGCCGAGGGTGTCGGTGCCGCAGATCACCTTCAGCAATCCCTTTTGCGCGAGCTTCTCGACCGTGAGCCGGTACTTCGGAAGCAGGCCTGCATGGTGCACGCCGACACCATGACGAATAAAGCGTTGGATTTCTTTGCCATAGGGGCTGTCGAAACGGACACCTATGAGCGCGTCGGCGATGGCTCGCTTTTCTTCTTTCGAGCAGAAGTCGACGCTCATCAAGTTCTGCGCTTCTTCCGCGCATGAGCGCTGCGTGAACCCGACGACGTAGACGGGCGCGCGGCCTTTCTCGACGAGGTCCGCGACCGTTTCGTGCAGCGCCACCTCGCGATACTCGAACTCGAGCGGAACAGGCCGATGCGTCGATCGCACTATTTTCGTAGGCGATCCGTTCAGAGCCGTGAGGCGTTCGGCGAACGGCTCCGAATCTCCCATCGTTGCCGACATCAACAGGAAGCGCGCTTGCGAGAGCTCGAGCAGCGGCACCTGCCACGCCACGCCGCGATCTTTGTCCGAGTAATAATGAAACTCGTCGAGCACCACGTCGTCGACGTCGGCACGGTTGCCTTCGCGCAGCGCCAGGTTCGCCAAAATTTCTTGCGTGCAACAAATGATGGGCGCGTCGCGATTCACGCTCGCGTCGCCGGTCATCATCCCCACATTCTCCGGGCCGAAATCACGGCATAATGCGAAGAATTTTTCGCTCACGAGCGCTTTGATTGGACACGTGTAGAACGACCGACGACCGCGCGCACAGGCCGCAAAATGAAGCGCAGTTGCGACCAGCGATTTTCCCGAGCCGGTCGGCGTGTTGAGGATGACGTTGTTGCCGGCGAGGATCTCGAGGATCGCTTCTTCTTGTGCCGGATAGAGCTCGAGGCCGATCTCGGCGATCCAATCGAGCAGCGCATTGAGGATCGTGTCGTCCGAAATTTCGGCCTCTACATCGAACGCAGCCAGCCGCCGCTCGAGCGGTCCAGTCATGGCGCGCGTTCCACGGAGGCAGCATATGGCCTATGAAATGCGGGTCAGTGAGAAATCTCGAGAAGACGGGAACCTTTTTGCCGCTGGGCGCTCGGTAACTCGATGCCGTTGACCCCAACGTCCGCTCCCAACGCCGAAGGCGCGCACGAGGACGACGTGATCGTCGCGCGCGTTCTGGCGGGCGAGATCGATCTGTTCGAGATTTTGATGCGCAAATACAACGCGCGCGTATACCGCGCAGCGCGTTCGGTGCTTCGCGACGACGCCGAAGCGGAAGACGTGATGCAGGACGCCTACGTGAGAGCGTTCGCCAATCTCGCGCAGTTCGAGGGCCGCGCTGCATTCGGAACGTGGCTCACGCGCATCGCCGTGCACGAGGCGTTGGCCCGCGCGCGTCGTCGCGGAAAGCACGATTCGATCGACGTCGTGGAGGAACGAGCCATGAGCAACAAAACGGATCGCGGGCCCGAAGCGCAGACGAGCGACAACGAGCTTCGAAAGGCGATCGAGCGCGCCGTAGATAAATTGTCGGACGGTTTTCGCGAGGTGTTCGTGCTTCGTGCCGTCGTCGAGATGAGCGTGGCCGAGGTGGCGAGCTCACTCGACATCGCGGAAGACACGGTAAAAACGCGGTATTTCCGGGCTCGCGCGCAGCTTCGCGAATCGCTGGAGCACGAGATCGATCGAACCACTCCTGAAGCATTTCCATTTCATCTTTCTCGTTGCGACCGCGTCGTAACGGGCGTGCTCACCAAAATTCACCAGCTCACGAAGTCCAAGCCCGGAGACTCTTCATGAATCGCATTTTCGTTTCGACCATTGCCGCTTCCAGCTTTCTCCTTTTCGCATGCGGCGGTTCCGCGAACGCACCACCCGTCACCGAGCCCGGCAGCACCGCGACAACGACGCCGAGCACCAGCACGCCGCCCGCGAATTTCGCCGATCAAGTCGCGCGCGGTCAGAAGCTCTACGCGGACAATTGCGCCAGCTGTCACGGCGCATCAGGTGAAGGCGGAAAAGCACCACGGGTGGTCGGGCTCTCGCAAGGCGCATTGCCGCTCGACCCGCCGTCCACCTCCAA
>JBDTFL010000278.1:0-11506 GCA_039937955.1 Polyangiaceae bacterium
ACGTCGACCACGAATATTTCTCCGACACATCGAGCGATGCAGATGGCGAGCTGCGCAAAGGCTCACGTGTTTTGCACACGCGCTTCGGTGAAGGTGAAGTGCGTCGCGTGGAGAGCGCTGGCGAGCCGGCTGCCGTCGTATTTTTTCCGGGTTGGGGCGAGAAGAAAGTGCTCGCGCGATTTCTGCGCCTCGCCTAGACGCCGGCGCGTCGCACGGTTTTTTTTGTGTGCGCTCGAGGCAAGTGACTTTAGTGAGCCGCCATGACGAAGGCGGCGAGCAGCGCAAAGCCGAGCAACGACAAGCCGATACCAACGGCGACGGCTCCGGGCGTGCGCGTGATCCAGCTTGTTTCGTCGGGTGATTGTGCGTCGCTGCTCGCGCGTGATCCGCTGCGTGCGGCGCGGAGCAGAACGATCGCTTCGACGAGTGCCCCGAGAATGAGCGATGCGAACGCGATTGTCATTCCGCGCCGACGGCGCTCCGCGGAAATTTTTCGTGCTTCCAAAAATCCGTCCAGCACCAACGTGCGCGTGAAACCAGCCGCATGCTGGGTGGCGAGCTCGCCGTTCGTGCCGCAAGCGCCGCCTACTTCTTTTCCGACGAGAAAAGGAATGGCGAAGCTGCCGGCCGACATCGTCTCGGCGGCGCGCGGTCCGCTTCCGGCGACGATCCAATATCTGCCGTCGGCGAGCTTCGGCAGATCGATCTGTGCGCTCGCAAAATCGTTTTGGCTTGCGACGAGCGGTACCGCTGCGGCGAACACGCGACCCATGTCGTCGTCCACTTCGACATACGCAACGCTCTTGGTCACGAGCGGACGCGCGACTGATGCATGTAAATTCCCCGCATCGTCCTCGGTCACGAGCGCACGCGTTGCGCCGAGAACGATCGGCAACGCGCCGGTCCAAGAACCCACCAAAGCGCCTGATTTCAAGCGGATAGTGGCGTTTGCCGAAAGTGCCTTCGCGGTGACGAGCAGCTTTGCCCAACCGGCGTCACACGTGCTGACGTCGTTCGCTGCGAGAGCGAGACCATCCACAGGCTCGAGATGCGCCTGCGCGCCGGAGATGGCGTTGCCGTCTTTGTCGCGCGCGCGAATCCAAAGCTCGCTCGGAAATTCGGCGGCCAACGCTCCGCCCAAAATCGCGACGTCGATGAGCACGGCACCTTCCCGATGAAGCGGCGGGATTGCTCCGCGCGTGATACTGCCGCGTCCGCTGATGCTTTCTGGAACGCGAGCACGTCCGCGAGCGAGGAGTTTTTTCTGAACGTCGTCGGTCGTGATGGTGACGTCGACGTCGTCGCCGGACGTCGCTCCCGGGAAATCGAGCGGCACCTCCGCGGCGCCGTCCATCGTCGTTGCGCCATTCCAATCGCGCCCGTTGCCTTTCCACTCGGCATGCACGGCTACAGGTAAATTCGGCTTTATTTCGCGCACACCGCGATCTTCGAACATGACGTCGACTTGCCACGCAAGGCCGCTTCGACTCGATCCTGGCGGTGCGCCATAGACGACCGCTGCGAGCGTTTCGCTGTTCGCGCCGAACCCGAGTGCGACGGCGAGCGTGCCGAACGACAGCGCTGGCGTGAGAGCGATGGCGATCGCGTTCGCGCGTTTCATCTTCTAGTTCGCGGTAATCGCCGAAATGTCCGGAACCAAAAAAACTTCGTCGCGATGGAGCGCGCGCGGCAGGGCGAAGGTTGGCGGATCTTTCGCGAGCGCTGCGATCCACGCATCGGTCGCACCAAGGCGCGTGAGGCGTTGGCTTTGCTCACGCATGCGCTCTTCGCTCGATGACGGCGCGCGATCGAGCGAGCTCTGATCCAAAATCAACGCCACGTGTTTTTCGGAACGGGCGTTCGCAGAGTTTGCGATGCGCGATCGCGACACGACCCAAGCAACGAAACGGGCGCGGCGTGCGTCGGTGCCGTCGTCGTGACCTTCGAGCGAAACGCACTCGCCATGCTCAGGACAACGACGCACGAGCGTCGCTCGAAAGCCGTCGTCGGCTTGCCAAGCATTTGCCGCGAGCGCGATCGCCGATGTCGTCTCGCGGGCATGCGCGCGAAGCCATGCGTCTACGGGCGCCGCCGGATCGCCCGTCGCTTCTTCCAGGGAAAATATCGGCAAATTCTGAGCAATTAGCGCAGACACATAAGCATCGAGAGCATCCGCGAGCGCGGCTACATCATGCTCTGGAAGACCGCGTAACAAGATCAGCGCGGCGCGCTCGTGATCGATCGCCGGTCGTTCGCTCGCGTGCGAGATCGAAAGAACGGGAGCATCCGACTCGAAAGTCGGAGCGGGCGCGTGCGCCAAAAGCGAAAGCGCACACGTCGTGATCACGCGCCGCAGAATCATCTGCGCGTCGCGGCGAATTGCGTCGCGGTTCCCGATGCCGTCGTGCTACCGGCCAACGTCTTGCCGTCTGCCGATAGCGTGCCGGTGATGTCGCCGACGAGGAAGCGATCGACCTCCCCGTTCTGAGCGCACGAACCAAGGAACGTCGAGCCCGAAATAGTCATGGTGCAACTGGCCGCCGATTCGCTTCCGAACCTCCATGTTCCGCCGATGCCGCCGAACGCCGACACTGCGCTGCTCGATTTCGTGATGGTGAACGCGCCGCCGCAATCGTCGTTGCCGTCGGCGTTCTCGCCGTCGCTGCTCAGCGTCGCCGAGATGCCTTCGTGTCCCCCACATCTGCCGCCGTCCAATGTGAGAATTCCCGTCGCGCCTGAAACGCTGAGCGTTCCCGTTTGATAAGGGCCGCCGGTGAAGACGAGATCCCAAGCGCCGTCGAGCGACGACGAAGCTGATGCGCTGGGAGTACCGGCCTCATTTCCTCCGCATCCCAAAGCCGCTACGCCGAGCATCGATCCAAAAATCAAAATCCATTTGTTCATTTTGAGCCCCTCCAACGAGACTTAAGACGCGACCGAGCGTTGCGCAGGGCCGACGTGAGGATGCCGCGTACCCCACGCTCTGCTTTTCAGTCAACCGGATGTTTTTTGCGTGATCGCGCGCTTGCTAGGGCGTCGACCAGTGAACTGGGGTCGTTGCAGTCGTACCGTCGAAAACGATCGCCAGATTTTTCGTCGTGCCGAATGCACCGGGAACGAGGTCGATCGACTTCACACCACGCGCTTCGAGCACATAAATGGTCTCGCCGCGTCGCTCGAGATCGACAAATGCATCACCGCCGCTACGAACGAAACGAACGCCATAGGCATTGGTGTCGGACGCGCGCACGCTGCGATAGCTCACGCGCGCGGGATTGGGAGTCAGCGTTGCGGTTGCTGCACGGTCGACGACTGCGGCTGCGTACTTCGCAACGACCGCACCTTCATGACCTGCGTGCGGAACGCGATCGAGCTGTACGGCGAAACCGTGATCCTGAAGCGACTTCGCGAGCATTGTGCTTTGCGCGATCGACGACACATGGTCGTCTTCGCCATGAATCAACCAAACCGGCAAATTTCGAGCGTTTTCGACGATGTCGAGCGCGTTCACCGCGTGCGCCGCAGCCTCGGTCGGCAAGATCGATTTCACGTACGTGGAGATGTCGTATTTCGAATCACCAAAGAAGCTCGTCACCGTCGCAAAGCGATCCGGATTGTGAAAACCGATCGTCGTCGCACCGGCTCCGCCCATCGACGCGCCCCAAAGTGAAATGCGTTTGGGATCGATGGGAACGAGGAGCTCGAGGGCGTCCAGCGCGCGGAATACTTCGTCCTCGGCATTTGCAGTATACAACGAATTTCCGAGCCCACTCGGCATGAGGAGCACGACGTCGCGCACGCTCGCTTCGTGGAGCAGCTCCGCGTAATTCGCGTACGTCCAAGGCGTGCCACTCCACGGATGAAGACCAACCAGCAGCGCGCCTCGCTTGCTCAGATCATGACCAGGCGGAATGAACACGACCGCTTTGCCACCACCCAAAGCAGCGCTCGGCGAGGAAAATGAAATCTGCGAGAGGCCTTCGCGGGTCGTTGTCTGCGCACCGAATCGCGGGGCAAATCCACACGCAATGCGATGCTCGTAGCCGCCCACCGAAACTTCGATCACAATTTCGTACGCGCGTTCGGGACGTGGCGGAAGCTGCAAAATAACCGGGCCCGGTGGCGATTTCGTTTCGACGCCGTCGAGCATGACGCGCGTACGACCAGCGCACGGGGGCATTTCGATCGCGACGTGATCACCGCCCGCGACGTCGAAGCGCACCGAGTACGTGCCGGGAGCGAGCTTGATGTTCGAGAGATCGCCCCACGCCATCGTCGTGAAGGATTTTTCAGCTCCGCCGCCGAGCTCGACGGTCGTGATTTCGGTCCCGTGCACCGACGCGTGCAGAGGAAATGCGCTCGTTCCTGAAGGCGCGACCGAAGAGGTCACGGGGTCTGCCTGCGCTGCTCCGCCGAGGAGAAGCGCGGAAATGAAGGCCGCGATGGTTTTCCCGTTCGATCGCATTCCGGCAACGCACAAATGATGATGCTTCGATCTTCTTGTCAACGGAGCGCCGGACGCCTACATCCGCATGTGCAATGTCGAGCGTTTCTCACGCTGAATCTGCCGCCGAGCTCGCTGAAGAACGAAGCGCTGCCGGATTTCTCCGCAGTCGTCTCGGCTCGCTGCTCGCGGTCGTGCCGCTCGCGTTTTGGACAGTCAATCACCTCTGGAACAATCTCGCGGCGTTCAGCGGCGCAGACGCCTGGCAAGCGAACGTCACGACCTACGCGCATCCGGCTGCGCAGTTTGCCACGGCGATCGTCGTGCTTTTGCCGCTCGTGCTCCACATGGTTTGGGGCGTTGGCCGCCTTCTGACCTCGCGCCCGAACAATGTAAAATACACGTATTTTGCGAATCTGAAGTACACGCTGCAGCGTCTCTCGGCGATCGGCGTAATGCTCTTTTTGGGTGCGCATTTGTGGCTGGCGATGCTCAAGCCGCGTTTCATCGGCGGCGGGCCCGAAGCATTTTCGGACATCTCGCACGAGATGCATTTTCACACGCCGACGCTCATCGTTTATCTGCTCGGCACGCTCGGCGTTGCGTATCACCTGGCCAATGGCCTCGGCGCTTTTGCGATGGGTTGGGGCGTCGTCACAAGCAAGCGCGCTCTCGACAGAGTCGGCTGGGGCGTGATTGCGCTGTTCCTGATTCTTCTAGCGATGTCGTGGGGAGTTATTTTTGCGCTGTATCAAGCAGGCGGCGCGGCGGCCTGAATTCAGCTACACCAGCGTTCCGATGCGGTTCGGACGAGCGCGAGATCTCACGTTTGCGTTGTCGGCCGCCTTCGCGATCGCTGCCAATACGAGCGGTTGCTCGTCGAAATCCGAAGCGTCGAATGCGGCGCCCGCGCGTTCGTGCGAGCTCACGATTTGGACCAAACCTGCGAGCACCACGACGAACGTCGAGGTCGTGACCAGCTGGGAAAACTGGCAAAGGCCCGGCCGCATTTTATCGGCTGATCGATCCGATGGTTGGCGTGTCACTTCGTACGATCCGCCGCCGGGCGAGCAGCAGTACGCGATCGTGCAAGACGGTGTGTGGACGACCGATCCGAACATCGGCACCACATCGTTCATTTCGGGAACGCCGCCGGGAACAGCCGATACCGAGGTCACGTGGGTGGACGTCGCCGATTGTTCATCGCCCGCGCTGCAAATCACCGACGCGAACGGTTCGAATGATGGAACCGCAACCGCGCATGCGACGTTTTTAACTTCGAGCTCGGGTGCAATTTTGGATCCGGCAACCGTGAACGTGACCGACGAAAACGGAAAGATATTGCCGCAGATGTCACTCAGCGCCCGTCAACTCCAAGGCGCGATCACCTTGAATTTCCGTGGTTTGGTGAAGGGTAAGCATCGGCTAACGCTTGCCGCAAAAGATATGAACGGCAAAGAAGCGGCCCCAGCCGTCATCACGGTTTGGATTGAGCAGACGCCGTTCGATTTTCGAGACGCGGTGATCTACGAGATCATGGTCGATCGTTATCGCGGAAATTCTGGAGCAACGGCTCTGGCATTGCCGGATCCGACAACCCCGGCATCACGCGCGGGCGGAACGATCGCGGGCATCATGGATTCGCTCGATGCGATTCAAGCAAACGGGTTCAACACCATCTGGATGACGCCGCTCTATTCGAATCCGGATGGCACGTACATTGGATCGGATGGCCGCCAATACTCGAGCTATCACGGCTATTGGCCGATCGACCCGCGCCGCATCGAATCGCTTTTTGGTTCCGAAGCCGACGTCGACGCGCTGATTGCGGCGGCCCATTCGCGATCGATGCGAGTGCTCTTCGATGTCGTTCCGAACCACGTGCATCAAGACAGCCCGTACGCAAAAGCGCATCTGAACGACGGTTGGTTCAACAATCCGAACGGCCAATGTATTTGTGGAACGACCTGCGATTGGGCGACGCACATCGAAGATTGTTGGTTCGCTCCGTACTTGCCGGATTTGGATTGGCGCAAT
Source organism: Polyangiaceae bacterium (assembly GCA_039937955.1). GTDB lineage: Bacteria > Myxococcota_A > Polyangia > Polyangiales > Polyangiaceae > JAICXU01. Next base: position 6,482 of record JBDTFL010000278.1, read on the forward strand.
TCACAGGTCGCCGAGCAAATCTCCAGCGACGTTTTGTGGTGGATGGACCGCTTCGACGCCGACGGCATTCGCATTGATGCGGTGCCCATGATGCCGCGTGCGGCCAATCGACGAATTGCCGAAAAAATAAGGTCGAAATACGATCACCCAGGAAATGAAACCTTCTTGCTGGGCGAAAATTACGTCGATCAATCGGGCTACGATTTGCTCCGTTACGATTTGGGTCCGGCGGGTCTGTCGAGCGAGTTTCATTTTCCGCTCATGTGGGCGCTGCGTGATGTCGTCGCGCAAGAGGACGCGGGCATGACCGAAATTCAGGCGGCCATCGAAACCGGTGAGCAAGCGTGGAATGGATCGGGCGCCATCATGAGCCTGATCATCGGCAACCACGACGTGTCGCGATTCTCCACCGTGAGCAACGCCGACGATCAAGGCGACACGTGGACGCAAGCGGTGCAATCCACCGAGCTGCTCGTGTACGAAAAGCAGCGATTCGCAATGAGTGTAATCTACACGCTTCCCGGTGCGCCCACTGTTTATTACGGCGACGAAGTTGGTTTGGCCGGCCGCGCCGATCCCGATTCACGCCGCGTGATGCCGGACGATTCGGTGCTCACCGCCAATCAAAAAGCGACTCGTGATTTCACGAGCAAGCTCGCGCGCGCGCGTTCGTGCAGTGAAGCGTTGCGGCGCGGCACGTACCGAACGCTGTACGCGGACACCGAAAATCTCGTATTTCAACGCACGGCAGAAGATGGCGACACGGCGATCGTCACTTTTTCGCGGGCACCTTTACACGCGACGCTCGGCGTTCCGCTCCCGGGAATTTCCGCGGGAAGCTACATCGACATGCTCGACGGGTCCGCTGCGTCACTCACGCCTGAGTTGACAAACCTGGCCACCGCGCCATTCTCCGCGCACCTCTATGTGCCGGCCGGGTCGGCGTGTGCGAAAGGCTTTTAGATCCTCGTGAACGCTCGGGTCCTTTCTACAATCGTCGGCGTCGTTGCCGCAGTCATGTTCGTGGCTTGCGGATCGAGCGACGTACATCTTCGCGATTACGGCGAGCCACCCGACGCATCCGCGTTCAATCCTGGAAATGGATCTGGCGGCGACGGCTACGGATCCGGCGGAAATAACACGGGAACGAACACCTTCGTGTGTCCGCTGGAGCTCCGCGATTGCGCGGAGACCTTCACGCTTCCCGACTCTGGATATTCGAGCGTCGAATTGCGCGGCGACTACCGCGACGGCGCATGGCAAGCCGGCGACGCGATGACGAAGACCGGCACTCTATGGTCGGTCACCGTGCAAGTGCCGCTCGGAAAGGTTGTAGAATACAAGTATTTCACCAACGGCACGACCTGGGTTTTGGATCCGGTCAACACCGCCACCTACACGGATGGCAGCGGCAACACGAACAGCATTGTGAATCCGATCTCGTGCACCGACTACACGTGCACCGATCCGCCGGTTCCGCCGCCCGGTGTTTACGACTGGCGCGACGCGGTCATGTATTTCGTGTTCGTCGATCGCTTCAACGACGGCGGCGCGCCGAACTGCAACGTCGGCGGTACGTCGGTTTCCAACTTAGCCAACGGAAACTACGAAGGCGGAGATTGGAAAGGCGTCACTGCAAAAATCGACAGCGGATATTTCACGGATCTTGGCGTGAATACGCTGTGGATCACGGTGCCCGTGAAGAACGACGACACGTCAGCGTTCCCCGGCACGGGCGGCGACAATCACATTTACTCCGGCTACCACGGCTATTGGCCCACCGACATGTCCGCCACCGAGCCGTGCTTCGGCACTGCGGCGGATTTGAGCGCGATGGTCGCCGACGCTCACAAGAACAACATCAAAATCATTTTCGACTTCGGCATGGTGCTCACCACCACCAACGCGCCGGTCTACCAGCAGCACAACGACTGGTTCTGGCCGAACGTGAATCCGAGCGGCAGCGGCGACTGCATTTGCGGACAAGGCTGTGATTGGAACACCAACGGCCTGCGCTGCTGGTTCGCGCCGTATCTTCCGCATTGGAATTACACGAACACGGATGCCCGTAATTTCTCGGTGAATGCTGCAGTCGCGCTTGCGCAAACGTACGGCATCGACGGTTATAGGCTCGATGCGATCAAGCAGGTGGAGACGAGCTGGCTCACGCAGGCGCGTACGCAAATCCAAAGTCAGATCGTCGCGAATCAGCCGATCCCGCAGCGCTATTACATGGTCGGCGAGACGTACGATTTCGAAGATCGCGACTACATCAAATCGTTCATCGACCCGAGCTCGAAGCTCGATGGTCAGTTCGATTTTCCGTTGCGTGAGCGTGTCGTCAACGCGGCGATCATGCGGAACATCGGCATGAACGACCTCGCGAATTTCATGGATTCGAATCTCTATTATTACGGCGTGAATGCCGTGATGAGCACGTTCCTCGGCAATCACGATCTGCCGCGCATCATTCACCTCGGCGAGGACACGCCGCGTTGGAACGATCAAGCGAGCGACGGCAAAGATCAGAATTGGTCGAATCAACCGGCGCTTCCGAATTATCGCCGTCCGTTCGAGCGCGTCGCGAATGCGTTTGCGGTGCTCTTCACGAATCAGGGAATTCCGCTGATTTATTACGGCGACGAAATCGGAATGAACGGCGCGGGCGATCCGGACAATCGCCACATGATGAATTTCACCGGATGGACGAGCGACCAGCAGTACTTGCACGATCGCGTGAAGGCGCTCGCGGCAGCACGTGCGGCGCATCCGGCGCTTCGTCGCGGACATCGCACGACCATCGGCACGCCGTCCGCCGATGTTTGGGCGTACTCGATGGTGACGACCGGTGACACGGTCTACGTCGCGATCAATCGCGGCGACACCGATCAACAAGTTTCAGGTTTGCCGAGCGGCACGTTGAACGAGCTGCTCACTGCCACGTCAGTCACCGGTCCGACGGTCACGATCCCGGCCCGTCAAGCGCGCATTTTCGTGGCACCGTAGCTCCAGATCAAAATACGAAATAGCGCTTTAAATCCCGTGGCGCGTAGCGTCACGCAGGCCTGAGTTACTTTCCACTGGCGGCGGTTCGGCCGCATGCTATCGAAGGGTCGACGATGCGCTCGAAAAACGCGGCGACTTCCAGTTTGGTCGCGTTGGCGATCGCATCATCCGCGGGGTCGGCGTATGCCGCGGTCCCGCATCGCAGTGAGCGCTACTTGCCGTCGTCGAACGGCCGCGCGTCGATCGCCTTCGACACCGACCCTGCATCGTCGAAGATCGATCTCTTCCTCGAGCATCCGTACGCGTATCCGAGCGCCGGAGTTTCGACGCGCAACTTCGTCTACGACACGTACCCCGGAATTCGCGTGGGTACTTCGGCGGCATGGGACAACTCGCTCACGCCTTCGCTGGTCGAGATGCTGCCGGGAACCGGCATCATTCACGTCGTGCGCGCGTTCGGCGGAGTGCAACTAGACGAATATTATTTCACGCCGATGGGCCTCGCTGAAACGGCGAGCGTCATGCTCACGAAAGTGACGCGTGTGACCGGCAGCGCCGCGGTCGATGCATTCGGCATTTTCAACTACCACCTCGGGTCGGCCGGCGACGGATCCAGCTGGAATTTGCCTGGATCCGACAACGAGACGATCTCCTACGACGCCGCACGCGATGCGTTTTACGAATCGGGTCCTGCCGGAGTCGCATTCGGTTACGCGCCCATCGGCGCGGCTTCCACGCATCACTCCACGAGCAGCGTTTTCAATACGGTGAACGGCGGAAGCGATCTCACCGACAACGCCGGCACCGGCGGACCCGTGAGCGACGCCGTTCCCGGATTCCAAGCGTCGCTCTCGATCCCCGCCGTCGGAAATTCCGCGTGGGTCGGTTGGTACGCCGTCGAAGCTTCTGACGCGAATGCAGCGAACGCGATCGATCGCACGAAAACGTGGATCAATAGTCGATCAGCCGCGCAGATTTTTTCGGATGAGCAAAGCGGTTGGTCGAGTTGGATCACACCACCGCCCGCATCGGCAAGCGCAGTCGAAGCAACGCTCGCGAAACAGGCCCAAGCGGAAATTCGCATGGCGCAGGTCAGTGAATCGGGCACAGCGAACGGCCAGATCCTGGCGGCGATCGCGCCGGGTCAGTGGAACATCTCGTGGGTTCGCGACATGGCGTACGCGACCGTCGCCTTGTCGAAATCCGGCCATTTTGCCGAGGCAAAATGCGCTTTGGCATTTCAGATGGGCGCCACCGTCGGCGGTTACCCAACCATTCAAACGGCAGTCGGCGTGCCGTATCAAATCTCGGTCGTTCGTTATTTCGGAAACGGAACCGAAGAGAGCGACTCGAACGCGAACGGTCCGAACATCGAGTTCGACGGCTTCGGTTTGTTTTTGTGGTCGCTGCACGAGTACGTGAAAGCTTCCGGAGACACGGCGACGCTCACCACCTGGTGGCCGGTCGTGCAGAGCAAAATCGCCGACGTGCTCGTGCATCTCCAAGAGTCCACCGGCCTCATCGCCGCCGACTCTTCGATTTGGGAAGTTCATTGGAATGGTCAGCAAAAACATTTCGCGTACACGACCATCACCGCAGCGAACGGGCTTTGCGCAGCCGCCGATCTCGCGACCATGATGAAAGCGACGGCGCAGTCCGCGACGTATCTCGCGGCCGGTCAGAAAGCGCGCGACGCGATTTTGACGAGCTTCCGCGCGCCCGACGGCACGATCGGGCAAGCCACCGAAAGCCTCGCAGCGAAGACCAGCTGGCTCGACGCCGCAGCGATCGAAGCGGTCAATTTCGGCCTAATCGATCCGACGCGTCACACCGCAGCGGCGACTTTGTCGTCGATGAAACGCGGACTCGTTCCGCCGAGCGGCCAAGGTTTCATGCGCAACGACGACGGCGCCTATTACGATTCGCAAGAATGGGTGTTCGTTGATTTCCGCGCGACGCACGCGATGGGTCAGATGAGCGATTCGCAAGCGCCGGCATTGTTCGCGTGGAACGTCGCTC
>JBDTFL010000279.1:0-5277 GCA_039937955.1 Polyangiaceae bacterium
GCGAAGCGAACGCGTTGCGTGCGCGAGAGGATGGTCGGCAAGAGCGTGTCCGGTTGGGCGGTCAGCAAAATGAAATGCGTGTTTTGCCCCGGTTCCTCGAGCGTCTTCAAGAGCGCGTTGGCCGCGGGGATCGAGAGCTCGTCGGCGCGCCGCACGATGAACACTTTGGCGCGCCCTTCGTGCGGTCCAAACGCTGCGCGCGCCAAAACCAGGGTGCGCACTTGATCGATCGAGATGTCTTGCGTCTCTGGCGTGCGTCGTCCGATTTGTGCCGGCTCGTACAAGCCGCGTTCGATCAAGATGACGTCGGGATGCCGTGAAATTCCGGCTTTTGGAAGAACGCGCTCGCATGACGAGCAGACTCCGCAGGCTTCTGATTCGCCGTCTTTGCGTCGTTCGCATTCGAGCGCTTGCGCCAAACCAAACGCCGCCAGCTCTTTGCCGACGCCGTCTGCGCCTTCGAAAAGGTAGGCGTGATGAACGCGGTTCCTTGCGATGGCGCGGCGTAAAGTTTCAACGGCAGCGTCTTGTGCGCGGACGCCGGCGAGGAGCGAAGGTGCCACGCGCCGACCATAGCCGAGGTCTCGCTGCATGGGGCTCGGATCGATCGCGATCCATCGAAAAGGATCCATTCGCACGCCATCGCGTTCTGGCGTGCGCGAATCATCGCGAGAAGTCGCCTCGCACGTTTTGGAATGCGGCTTGCTGAGTAAGGCGTATGGCGACGCCGAAAATTCTTCCGCCGCGACCGAGCGGGAGCACCAAGCCGCGGTCGGTTTTCTCAGCCTCTTCGTATTCGCACGTCGTGACTCGGGAGCCGTCGCCGCAACCGCTCGGAAAAATAGCCCTCGCTCGCTCCGCGACTCCGAAGCCGCCAATGCCCATTCGCACGGAGCTCGCGTCGGTGGACTTCGAAGCCGTCGAAGAGATCGCCGACCCGATCGACGTGCTCTTCGAAGCGATGGAAGATTTATTTTCGGCGGAGACTTCGGTCGAAGCTGGTGCGATCTGTTTGGCGTCGCTGATGCGTGCCATTCCGTGTCGCGGCGGTATCGTGCATTTGTACGACGCGGAGGCTCGCGAGTTCGTTGCGGTGTTCGCGCTTGGTCCGCGCGCCGAGCATCTCGTGCTCACGCGAGCCGCAGAAAACGATCCGCTCATCGGTGCGTCGTTGCGCAAACATCATCCAATCGTCGTCGACTACCGAGCACCGAACGGCGCTCGCGTTGTCGATCGTCACGTGATGCTCGACGCCGAACGCAACGCCATCGTGTGTCCGGTCGTCGACGGCTCGCGATTCTTGGGTGCGATCGAGCTCGTCGACGCGAAACGCGCGAGCGGATTCGATATCGCGGCCGAGCATGGCATAGCGTACGTCGCCGAGCGCTATGCCGGATTTTTGGCGGAGCACGGCATCGTCCTCGCGAACGTCGTTGCGCCACCGTCCGGCTTCATCTCCTGACACAAAAAGAAAACGGCGACCGATGGATGTTCATCGATCGCCGATCAAGCCTGAATGAAGGTGGTTTAGCCTTCTTCGGCTTCGACCTTCGCGAGCTCACGGTCGACGTCGGCCTCTGCGACTTTGCCGGCCGCTGCTGCGCGCTCACGCGCGAACATGCGATTGAGGGTGCGGCGATCGATGCCGAGCACCTCCGCCGCGCGCGTTTTGTTTCCGCCGGTGCGTGACAGAACGCGATCGATATAACGACGATCGAGCACGGCCAGCGTCGGCCAATCTTCGCTCAAACCGCCCGGACCGTTGGTCGCGCGCGACTGATAGCTGTTCGCGATTTCCGGCGGAAGATCTTGCGCCGTGATCGCGCCCTCGCGTGCGAGGAGCGTTGCGCGCTCCATTGCGTGCGCGAGCTCGCGTACGTTGCCCGGGAAATCATAGGCCGCGAGCGCTTCCAAAACTTCCGGAGCGACGCGCGGAACTGGACGGCCGAGTCGCTCGGCATGCCGAGCGAGGAAATGGCGCACGAGCAACGCAATGTCGCCCTTGCGTTCGCGAAGCGGCGGCACGCGGATCGTCACCACCTGCAAACGAAAGAAGAGATCCTCGCGGAAGCGACCCGCAGCGACCTCGGCTTTGAGATCGCGATTCGTTGCGGTGACGACGCGGACGTCCACCTTGATGGTGTCCGAACCGCCAACGCGCCGAATTTCACCCTCTTGAAGAACACGAAGCAGCTGCACTTGCGTCTTCGCGGAGATTTCGCCGATCTCGTCGAGCAAGAGCGTTCCGCCGTTGGCTTCTTCGAAGAGCCCGCGTTTGGTGCCCGTTGCGCCGGTGAATGAGCCTTTTTCGTGACCGAAGAGCTCGCTCTCCAAGATCGATTCGGGCAACGCCGCGCAGTTGACCGCGACGAATGGCTTGGCCGCGCGAGGGCTCTTCGCGTGGATAGCGCGAGCCACGAGCTCTTTACCGGTGCCGCTCTCTCCGACGATGAGGACGGTGGACGTCGTCGGAGCCACCTGCGCTACCGTTTTGTAGACATCGATCATGGAAGCCGTAGCGCCCACGATTTTCGCGTTGTCCGCGACGGGCGTCGGTGTACGCGCCGGTTCCGGCGACGCCGCCAAACGCTTGCGAGCCACCGCTTCACCGACCATTTGCTTCAAAAGCATCGGTTCGATCGGCTTCGGAATGTACTCGTAGGCCCCGGACGAAACCGCGTTCATGGCCCCCTCGACGTCCGCGAAAGCGGTCATCAAAATCACCGGGACTGTCTTGTTGTCCTTCCGAACGCGCGCGAGCACATCGTGCCCACTGGTGTTGTTCGCCAAGTGAATATCGGAGAGCACCAAGTCATACGTTGCGATCCGATTTGCCGGCGGCAGCTCGTCGGCCCTTTCGAGGAGATCAACCTTGTAACCCTCGGCGCGGAGCACGCGAGCGAGCAACGAGGCGAGCGTTTCGTCGTCCTCCAAAAGCAGGATGTGCCCCTTCAAAACGGGCTCTGCGGAGGCGGATTTTGCAGCGTGCGATTCGATCACGTGTTCCTCACTTTGAGAGGGGCGGTTTGCCCCAGCGTGCTTGGCAGGTTCTCGAGCAATGGCGGTTTTATGACTGGTTTCTTGTCCCACGCCTGCCGCATCGCAAGCGGCGCGCCATGTTGGCTCTGCCTCGAAATCTAGCTCGAAGCGAGATCGTTAGCATGCTCACGAGCTCGGTTTTTGAGCTGGGCGAGCCGAAATCACGGTAAAACCGGGCCGTGATCGATTCGCTCCGGCTGGCAGCGCATGTTCATGGCCATCTCGGGTGGCTGGCGGCGGCGGTGCTGATTCATCCAGCCATCGTCCTGAGGCGTCGGGTGAAGGCCGATTTTGCTGTGGGCCTCGCGTTCGCGTTCGTGACGGCCGCTGGCGCGATGGGCGTGTGCCTCTATCCGGCTTATCGCGAAAAAATAAAGCAATCGATCTTCATCCAGGACCCGCGCATCGGGCTGCTCTTCGAGCGCAAAGAGCATCTGGCGTTAGGCGCCGTCGCGCTCGCATGGGTGGGGACCATCGCTTATCTCGCCGCCCGTGGCTCGACATTGAACGAAACGCCTTCCACGCGCGACTCACTGAGGCGTGCTTCGCATTTCGCGTTCATTGCTGCTGCGGCGCTTGCGGTGGTCGTCGCCGCGCTCGGGACCGTCGTCGCGACGTTCAAAGGGTTCTGATCGTTTTCGAGCTGCGCCACGCGGGAATGTCGCGGCGGCCCGAGAGGTATAACGAGCGGTGACGACGCTCAATTCGTATCTGTTGCGGCGCACTGGCGACGTCGTCCTTTACCTGGCGCTGATCCTCGCGGTGCCGCTGGTGTTTTTGGGGCCGCTCTACTTTTTCGTACTGGTGGCGATATTCGCGATCGGAAAGTGGAACGAGGTCCAGATCGAAATTCGCAGCGACGGCATTCGCATTCGCGAGGGTCTACGAAAGCGCCATTTTTTCCGCTATTCTGAGATCAACGACATCGACTGGTATGCCAATCGCGTCGAGATCGAATTTCGTCGCTACCCGACGCGCACCTATCGATTCGGTCTCAACGTCGCGATCACGAATCGTCTTTCGCTCGAGCAGATGGCCGAAAGTCTCGTCGACGAGGTTCGCCAAATGTGCGACGCCGCGCGCCTCGAAGCGAGCGCGATGGAAATTCCGTGGCTGCATCCAGCGGGAAAAGAACCGCGCCAATGGCTGGCGTCGTTGCGCGAAATCGGCACGCACGAGCGCAGCTGCTCAGACCCGTTTCGCGGAACGCGAATTCCGCGCGAAGCCCTCTGGAAAGTCTTCGAAAGTCCCGCCGTCGCGATCGCGCAACGAATCGCGGCGACCGTCGCGCTCACCGTGAATCGCACGAAAGAAGATGCCGCGCGCATGCAACGCGTGATCGAAAATTGCGCCGATCGTGCGCTTGCTCACGATCTGTTCGTCGCCAGCCAACCAAACGATGATGGCGCGATCGAAGCGCTGGAACGAATTACTTTCCGCTGAAGGCTGCCGCGCGCTTGCCGAGAAATGCGGTCATGCCTTCTTTTTGATCCGCCGAATCGAACAGCGACGCGAACGCTTGCACCTCGAGCTCGCATGCGATTTGGAGCGGGACGTCGGCGCCACGAAACAAAACGCGTTTCGCTTGTGCAATAGCGAGAGGACCTTTTGACGCTATTTTTTTCGCTGTTTCGTGAGCCTTGTTCAGGAGCTCGGCAGCGGGGACGACCGCATTCGCGAGCCCGATGCGCAACGCTTCTTCAGCGCCGATCATGTCGCCCGTGTAGCAAAGCTCGCGCGCGCGACTGATGCCGACACGACGGGCGAGTCGTTGCGTTCCGCCGAATCCGGGGATGACGCCGAGGTTCACTTCAGGCTGACCGAATTTTGCTTTGTCGCTCGCGTAGATGAAGTCGCACGCGAGCGCGAGCTCACAACCGCCGCCGAGCGCGAAGCCGTTGACGGCCGCGATGATGGGGAACGGTGCGTTCTCGATCGCGTTGCCGATCGCATGTCCGATTTGCGCGAAGCGATACGCTTCGGCGGTCGTGAGCGATTGCATCTCGGCGATGTCGGCGCCGGCTGCAAACGCTTTTTCCCCCGCACCGGTGAGCACCGCCGCGCGAATTTTGCCGTCGCTGACCAGCTCGCGAACGAACTCACTCAGATCGAACAGCAATTGCGCATTCAGCGCGTTCAACTTTTCCGGACGACTCAGCGTGAGCGTCGCGATCGCGGCCGCGCGATCGATCTCAAGAATGACAGTGTCGCGTGCGGCGATCATGATGCGCCTCCGAC
>JBDTFL010000280.1:0-6119 GCA_039937955.1 Polyangiaceae bacterium
CGCAAGCTCCAATGCATCGTCGCCGTCGCGACGAAGGGTCGTGATGTAGACGGCATCGATTCCAGCAGCACGGAACGTGTCGGCCGAGGCGTGCAATAGTGCGGGGTGGGGACCCAGCTCGACGAAATAGGAGATGCCACTCCTTGCCATCTCCACCAGGGCTTTGGCGTACAGCACGGGGTTACGAATGTTGCGGTACCAGTAGTCGAGATCGAGAAGCATCCGCTCGTCCGCGGCGGTCGCTGTGACCGTCGAGAAGAACGGAAGATGCGACGCTCGTGCTGTGACGTTCTGGAGTCCAGCGCGAAAGTCGGCCTCGACGGAGTCCATGAGATAGCAGTGGTATGGGACGCCAAGGGCAAGGCGACGAACGAAGATTTTCTCGCGCGAGACTTCCGCAGCGATCGCTTCGACCGCCATTGGATCGCCCGCGATGGTGATCGCGATTGGCCCGTTGACGGCCGCGACGTCGACGAGACCCTTATGTTTCGCAACGAGCTCGCGAGCCCTGTCCTCGCTCACGGAGAGCGCGGCCATCGCCCCGTTTCCGTGGGCGAGAGCCTGGCAGGCGCTGCGCCAGAATACGATGCGCGTCGCCTCCTCCAGAGAGAGCGCGCCCGACACGACTGCCGCCGCGAGCTCTCCGAGACTGTGACCAATCACGGCCGCGGGAGCAATGCCGTCGTCGGCAAGCACGCGGGCGAGCCCCACCTGCAACGCAAAGAGGCACGGCTGCCCGACGTGCGTTTCTCTCATGCGAGTCGTCGCCTTGTCGCGATTCAGCTCGCCGTGAAGTGTGCCGTGATCCTGCGCGAGCCAACCTAAATGCGAAAGCTCGGCGCCGACCTCTTCGATGACGCCGCGGAACGTGTCATTCGATGTGAGAAGCGAGCGACCCATCGCGAACCATTGCGCTCCCTGGCCGCTGAAAACGAAACCAATTTTCTTCACTCGACTGCTCGGTGCGCGCACTCTCTCGCTCACCGTACCTTATCTTTCGGTGGTGCAAGCCAATGCCGATAGGGTGGGCTGTGTCCAAGTAGTGCAGCGACGAAACGGGTGCCGATTGAAAATGCGGATCACGATCCTCTTTGTCTGCGCGTCAGTCGCTGCGTGCGGGTCGTCTCCGAAAACTGCGGCGCCCGCGAGTCACGCAACGCACGCCACACCGAAGCCGAGCGATGTGCCAGCTCCAAAGTCTTCGGCATCCGTCGAAGTTGCGCCCGACATCGTCGACGTCACGGCACCTAAGGGGGCATGCGTCGTTGCCGGAAGATCGTTCGAAGGTTTCGATCTCTCTGGGACCGCAGAGGGTCCATCACTCCTTCGTGTCGGTCCGGGCGACGCGAAGCTGAACGTTTCGAATCGCGTGACGTTTGCCGAGGTCGTGACAACCACCGTAACTCTCCGCGGATTCGTCTCGCAAAATCCGACACTGCGGCGAGCGTTCGTTTACCCGAGAAAATGGCTCTCGTTCGGCGGCGTCTATTTTCCCGGCATTCAAAAATCGCTGCACGTGTTCGGTGAGCATAATGGAAACCTCGTGCTCGACGCGCCGGATCTCACGCCGCTGACGCTCACGCAGAAAAATCGTTGGGCAGAAGTTCGCTGCGACGAGGTATCGCTCGCGCCCGATCCGAGCAGCAATCAGCGAACCGATCTGCCTCCCGCATTTCTTCCGGCGAGCACCAAGCAAATGAGTTTGGAGGGCACCGAGTCGATCGCGATCTCGGCAGAGCCCCATGGTGAAGTGGCGGGTGCGATTCATCTCGAGAACCGTCCTTGGGACGGCGCGCTGGCTGTTGCCGTCGTCGACGTGCTCGAGACGAACGGCGATCAAACGCACATTCGTTGGGATCATCTCGCGGGTTGGGTGCCGACCGCGCGGCTGTCGAGGATGTCACCAAATACCGTAAAAATGGCTGAATGGGCCGATACACCGGGTGCGCGGGATCGCGATCCTGGCGAATGGTTCCTTCAAGAATATCAAATACTCCCGACGACGTTGCTCATCTGCGCGGAGGACGTGTCGGTCGCTGCGAGCTCGGAAAAGGATGCCGGTTGGTTCGTGATGGGGACCATCCCCGCGGGACAACCGGTTCGCGTGAGCGCGATGAACGACACCTTCTCGCTCCTGAAATTGGACGGGCTCTCGACGACCGCCGCTTCGAGCGGAATCGCGGACACCTGGCGGCCCCGGTCTTGGGCAGGCACGTGGAACATCCAGCTCGCCGGATGCAAGGGTGCGCTCGACACTGCACGACGAAAGGACTTCCCTTCGGTCGACTTCGTGAACGATTTCATTTCGCACGCGATCTTGATCGACACCGTCGATGCGCTTGTCCCGCAGGTGCGTCGTTCCGGCGCGGTCAATCCGCCGAAGCTGTATCCGGACCTGAGGCCAGCGAAGGGCCAGCGACGCCGCTACTATGTTGGTCCGGTCGTCGTAGAGGACGCCGTTCATACCAGCGGACCGCTCTCCTCGGAGGTCGTCGCGCGCGTCACGCGACAGAGCTTTCCGGAATTTGCCGTCTGCGCCCAACGCGCCCGTCAATGGCGCGGAGCGAGCGGCGAGGTCAAGTTTCGATTCGAGATCGATAGAGCGGGGCACGTCTCTTCGATCGTCGATGTCGGATCCAATGGCCCTTCGCTCGAGCCGATCGGTTGCGTTGCCCGAGGTATCTCGAGGATTTTATTTCCGCCGCCGACGACCGCAAAAGAGATCGTCGACTACTCCATGCACTTATGACGACGTCGCATGATTGAGCAGGAAAATAAGCTCTTTCAGTGACTGCCCTCACCGCTCCTTGGATCCCACTGCGAGCGCGCCGTCGACGTCGGTGCCGATGTGACATGAGCTCCGGGCGGCGTCGGATCTTTCCAATTCGGATCGCGCACGAAGTGATCGCCTTGCCACATGTAACCGCCTCGCGCGTTGCACATGCGTGTCGTGAGCTCGAGATCGAAGAGCGCCCACGTGCGCCCAGCCTTGTCCTCTGGAGATTTCTTGTTGATGAAGTACGCGTTCGAACTTTGTGCGCTCGCGCAGCTGACGCCCGGCCCGTGATCGTCGAGCGTGGCCGACATGCCATCGGGCGCGAGGCGAAATCTAAGGTCCAAGAGGTTGCCTTGCATCCCCATCTCTCTGTCCAAAGGCTCGAGCGTGATCTCGGCATCGAGCACGCTGACGACCGAGCCCGCGCGAACGACCCGCACGATGCGATGATCGATCATGCGATAGACGTAGTCCGCGGGTAGCGACGCATTTCGTGACGCCTCTTTGACATCGGCGCACACGAGCGCGGCTTCGCGTAATGTGCCGACTGCGATTTCCACGCAGCCCGTGCCGTTGCTGAATTTCCCCAGCTGCGATGCCGGCACGCCGCGATCGGTAAGCCATTTTTCCACGTCACCGACGTGTACCGCCGCTTTGAGCGGACCCGCATCGAATGGCGCGCCGACGTTTGCGTCACTCGCATCGACGGCAGCATCGAGATCGAAAGGCGCCGCATCGATCCCAGGAGCGGAGGACGATGGCGCGGCTTGATCGGTGGAAATCGCGGCAGCGTGATCGCGACAGCCACAGAGAACAATCGCAAAGAGCATCGCTGAAGGAACCAACCACGAGCCTGCTTGGCGAACGCGCATACGAAGGGTGAGTGTAGTCCCGCATCGGTCGGCTCACGAATGACTGAATTGAAAATTGGACTCGTTCGGAAAAGCGCGCTGCGTTTCAGTCGCCGAAGACCGCGTCGTAGATCGACCCGACGATGAAGAACGCGCCGTAAAAAAGCTCGGCGACGACCATCAATCCGACGAACGCGATGAGCTCGCCACGTCGATCATCGAGATCCTTCACGGCGTCGCGCAGGGATTTTTTTGCGGCTCTCACCTGCGAGCCCGCATCGGCTTGCGCGGCCTGAGCGAGCGCCTCGCGATAATTGTCCGCACCGCAATACATGCAAATCGTCGCGAACGTGTCGGCAGGAAATTGGATCGGCGCACCGCATCCTGCGCACGCGCCCGCTGCAGTCGGTGCCTTCAAAAATTTCACCGCTGGCAACGCGGGCAACGTCTTGCGTGCGCTGGCGTAATACGACGCATAAAACCACCCGCCTGCGAGCTCAAACCCCGCGAGGATCGCCGCGAGCAGGAGCACGAGCCCCGGCCAATCGACGACGAACGCGGCCCAAACGATCACCACGAACCACGAAACGAAAAACAAACGCATCGGAATGGTCACCAGCGGCGACGACGTCCATCGTGACCAGCGCCATTTTCGTTCGGCGCGTTTCAGCCGAATCACCGCGTGCTTGCGGAGCTCGAGCGTGTGCACGTACGCATCAGGCGGCGTTATCTGCGCATGACAATGCGGACAGGGAAAAGAAGCACTTTCGAGAGGTACCGGCGCACCGCAGCCCGGACACATCAGCGGCGCGAGCGCACTCGCTTTTGCGGCGACACTTTTTTCTTCAGCGCTCTCCTCTGCAACGCTCTTCGCACTGAGCTTGTCGAAAATGCTCGGCACGAGGAGCGGCCCACCGAGCAAAAGCGGCACCACGTATTGAACGATGATGAGGCCTTCGAGGAGCGTCGTGACGTGATCGTCGTTCATCCTCGGTGACCTTCGGAGCTTTGAAGCTGCGCTCGCATCATCTGATCACCAGCTCTTCTGAGACTGTCACGTCGTGGGCGGTGACGAACGTCATCCTCGCAAAGCTACCAAACTAGTGGTCGTCACGGAGTACGCGGCGATTCGCGTTTCAAACGTCATGAAAAATGGCGGTGCGCGACGCATCACTCATTCCGCGCAAAATCACTTCTAACCCAAACACGAACGTCGATGATCGTTGAGGTAGCCGCACCCGCACCGGCAAAAATACGCCAAGTACCGGCACAAAAACGCCATCTTGTGTGCGTGTGATCCGCACGTGCTCGCGATCCATCGCGATTCGCCACGAGAGTTTTTCCGGCGGCCGCGTTCTGAATGGATCGTGGTTGACGCAGCGACGAAGACAAATCGAACGAATCGTGCTGAAAGCGCGACCTGGCTTTCGTCGAAAAGGGTTGGTCAAGAGCTTGGCACACGCGGTGCGCGTCGGTCCAATTCTGGCTTATTTTCAGCGCCTGCGTATGAGCGCCAACGTTACCGCGCGCGTGAGATCGACGGTCGTTCTAGAAGGGCCGTTTCGGAATTTTCGAGGTGTCGATCACGGTGTGATCGATCTTGGAGATTTCGTTCACGAACACATGCAGCTTCGCGCCGTTCGCTGCGAGCGCAACACCGACAGCGTCGCTCGAGGTCGAGAGCGGAAACCGCATGGAAATTCCTGTGTCTTGTCCCGACGCGCCGAGAGGTTCGACCACGAGCGCTGCGGATTGCGCGGTCGTCGATTGCGTCGACGTGTCGCAGGCGCAGCCGAGCGGAAGAATCGGGTCGTTGTGGAGCTCGACGACCGACTGCGTATCGACCGAGGTGGCGAGGTAAGCGAGCCACACCGTTCCGTCGTCCGTCGTGGCAGCCGCGAACGCACCGATTTGATCCGAGTACGAGTCGCACTGCGCGCCGACTTGGCAGTCGTCACACGTGAAGCCTAGCGTGAACGCGGAGCACGTGCTCGAGGTCGCACCGCCGATCGATCGATTCTTATTCGGCGATCCGAGCGCATAGAGAGCGAGGAGAGCGTTGCCGCCCGGCAAGAACACCATTGGAGATTTCGGTTTGCCGCTCGCGCCGGCGATGGCGACCGTGAGCCCATTTTCGTAGCTCGAAGGGCCGCCGAACGTGACCGGCGACGCGTTGCCTGCGACGAGCACGAACGAGGCGCCATCGGTTCCCCAGCCGATCATGTACGGCAGTCCGTCTGCATCAACCGCGAGCCCCGTAGCGCTGACGGTGTCGACCGCGAGGCTGGTGCCGCTCGACCATCCACCACTGCTCGCGCGTGAATCGAGGGTGGCGTGCGACACGTCGCTCGCAACGAGCGCGTACACGTTGCCGTCGCGCGAGGACGCGGCGCCCTCGAGCGAGAGATCGTCATTCACGGCGCCCGGGATCACGTCGCCGCTCCACATATTGCCGGCGCGCGTGAAATAGCGAAGGTCGCTGCCGGTTCGTT
>JBDTFL010000281.1:0-9395 GCA_039937955.1 Polyangiaceae bacterium
AATTCCGAACGTCGGAAAATCCACGCTCATCAACACGCTCATGCAACGCAAAGTCGCGAAGACCGGCGACGAGCCGGCCGTCACGAAAGCGATTCAAAAGGTGACGCTGAAGAGCGGAATGCTCATCTCCGATCACCCGGGTTTGCTCTGGCCGAAGATCGAGGATGAGCTGGTGGGTTTGCGTTTGGCGCTGGGCGGAGCGATTCCGGATGCGGCGATCGACTATGAGCGCGTCGCCTTTTTCGGCGCTGAGATTTTTTTGGATCGTTACCCGAAAGAAATCATGGCGCGCTACAAGCTGACCGAGCCGCCGAACTCGGCGACCGAGCTGATCGAGACGATTGGAAAAAAACGCGGAGCCTTGCGCAAGGGCGGCACCATCGACATGCACAAAGCCGCCGACGCTCTGATTCACGATTTCCGGTCGGGCGTCCTGGGAAGAATTACCCTGGAAATGCCGCGTGATCATGCGCACGCGTATTCCGACCTCATGGAGCCGTAAGGTAAGTCGACGTATCGAGGCTGACCGGTGGCACGTCGAGGAGCAGCGCGCCCGACGCGTCGCGAATGCGGAACGCGTGACCCTCCGAGGCGTGCACGTCGTATTTTTTGCCGGCCTCGATCATGTGCCACACGCAACGCCGAGGCGAACAAAAACGAGCGCTCCGATTTCGGCTCGATGCCGCCGATGCGCTCCGAGAAAATGATGAAGACTTTTTGCGCGGCGTCCTCGCAATCCGCGGTGGCAACGCCCAAACGCCGTAAAAAACGCCAGATTGCGTCGTAGTGCGTCTCGAGCGCCCGCCGCACGCGATGTTGCGCAGAAGCAGCGGCAACGCGAGGACGCGGAAAAATCGGCATTGCGTTGGTTGGTATTTGCAGGGTCACGAATATGAATGGCGCGACCCTTCTGGTTTGATCAACCCTATACCTTTTAAAGGATGCGCGACTTCATCGGCACGCTGGGCGCATGGTTCATCTACGCGCTGATTTGGATTTTCGGACGGCGGCATCGGCGTGAAGAGATCGCCTGGCTGGTGGGTCCGCTCGGTGGTGAGCGCATCGGCGCACGCGCGTACGAAGAAACGGCTGAAGCAGAAGGCTTGTCGCTCGAGCGAAATGCGTCGACGGGCGGGCTGATTCCGAATTTCGACGTCTTGAAAAGCGCGTCGTTCGACCCAGATCGCGTGCATCCGAAGATTCGCGATTTTTACGAGCACACGCCGTCGTTCAAGCTCGACACGTGGGCGAGCACGTATTTTCCCGCGAGCGTGGCGCTCTGGCTTTTGGTGTCGACCATCAGTCGCAAAGTGGAGCAGCTGAATTTTCCGCTCGACGGTCTCGACACCGCGCACGGCATGACGAGCGAAGTCGTGCTCCTGAAAAAACCCGACGGCTCGATTCGCTACACCGGATGGTTTCGAAAACTGCAGAAGACCAACGCCGTCATCTACACCGGTTTTTACATGACCGAAAAACCGCCGCTCGTGGGCGGCGCGTGCGTGAAGGTCGTGTTCCCGATGCCGAGCGGAAACGCGACGGTGATTTTGCGACCTACCAACGACGAGAGCAGCGGCTTCGGTCTCGAGTCGATCGGCCGAGGCTTCGGAAATGCCGGTTTTTACCGCGTACAACAGTCCGGCGACCGTTTGCGCGTTTGGCAAATCACGACGCTGCACGAAACGTTTCGGCTGTATGTCGACGACGAAGAGCGCGTTCGGTGCGAGCACCGAATCAGCTTCATGGGATTCAAAGTGCTGACGCTGCACTATCGCATCAGCGAAAAGACTCAGCTCGCAAATGCGAGCTAGACGCACGTCAGTGCGTCGACGCGTCGAGCGGAGCTTTGTCGCAAACGTCGCCCACGCCATCGCCGTCGACGTCGGATTGTTTGCCTGACGCATCCATGCCGCGCGGTGGGTTGAAAATCTTCGGGCAGTCGTCGGCCGAGTCGTCGACGCCGTCGCCGTCACCGTCGGTCGCGGACGTTCCGTTCGGGTATGCGTCGCGATACGGCGTGCACGTCGGCTCGCCGTCGGGCGTTGCGTCCTTGCAGAAGAAGAGTGGATAGGACGACGTCGCTGCAGCTTGAACGTCTGCGAGCTTCACGTTCGGCGTGTCGATGCACACCGATTGTTGCTGTCCGCAAACGGTCAGCGCTTCGCATCCGCCGCCCAGGGCGTCGATGATGGATTGCCTTCCGTACAAGGGTTTTCCGCCACGCAGCACCAAGAGCACGTCTTCGACGCCCGCCGCGATCACCGCGCGATAATCCTTGTTCGTGCCCGGCGCGTAGATCGCGATGTCGGCGACCAGCCCTGCAGTGAGCGTTCCGATTTGCGAATCGAAGCCGATCGCGAGCGCGCCATTCTTCGTGGCCATCTCGTACAAATCTTGATCGCTGAACGCTTGCGCGAAATATTTTTGATTCATGGAGTCTGCGCACGAAAGCTCGCGCAGCATGTTCATCGATCCCGATGCGAGCCAGTCGGTGCCCATCGCGATCGGAACACCGGCCGCTTTGTATTCGGTGACGGGTGCGGTGTCGCCGTAGAGGCTGATGTTCGATCGTGGCGACCAGATTAATTTCGCGCCAGCAGTTGCGATGGTGGCGACGTCGGTCGCGTTGGTTCCTACGGCGTGGATGATGCCGGTGCGATTGGTGACGACCGTCGCCTTCAGACACGCGAATTCGTTTTCCGCGTCGGAGTTGATGCCCTCTGCGATGTGCGGCGTGTAGTTGCCGTCCTCGAAGGCTTGGCTCGCGCTGACGACCGCGGGATAACCGGTGCATCCGCCGGAAGGAACCTCGGTGCCGTTGCTGTCACCGAGCGGGAACGTGTCGAAATGCACGGTTTTTCCCGTCAATCCTTCGAGCTGCTCCTGATTCTTGTAGTTTGCAACATTGCGCACGAGGCCGTCGACGCCGCCCGATCCGTTCAGCGTCGTGACGCCGCTCATCGTGAAGCGAAGCTCGGCAGCGGCCAAAACTTTTGCGTCGCTCGACGTGCTCGGCTCTTTGAGCTTCATCTCGCCGCCGGTGCCGGTGCGCCAACCGTTGCGATGATCCCACCGAGTGTTGCCGTGAGCGATCGGCGCGGCAGTGTTGTAGTCGGTGTGATCGTGCGCGTTGATCAAACCCGCCGACACGACGCCGCCCGGACACGAGAGAACCGTCGCGTCTGCGTAACCGTTCGCTGAAGAACAGCTTGCGTCTGCGCAAACGATTTTTCCGCTGCCGTCGATGAGCACCTCGCCGGACGCTGGTCCGCTCGGCAGCAAAATCTCGCCTTGAATGAGAAGACCCGCCGACCCCGTCGACGTCACGCTGCAATCGCCGGAGGCGGCAGCATCAGCGCTCGCGGCATCACCGGCGCCGCTGTCTGCGGATCCGGTCGCGCCGTTCGACGAGCTCGAGCTACAGGCACCAACCGAAAGTGAAACAAGACCGACGAACGTGACGCCGGAAGCAAGAAGCGAAAAAGTACGCATGAGGGACCGAGCCGAGCCTTCCTAGTACGCCTGCGCGTAGCTCGGCTCTTAGCGCGCGGCAATGAAGTGCACCAGCTGTCTCCGGGCGATTTACCGTCGTTCACCCGCAGGCCTACGTCAGTACGAAATCGCCGTAATTTTCCGATGATTCGCGAGGGCGAAACGGCTCGCTCGCGCACGCACGCTTGGTGTAATTTGGAAATATGAAACTTCCGAAAGAGTCATTCCTCGCGCTCGCTGCAATCGGTTGGGTCGACGGCTCGCTCCAAAAAGTCGAAGCCACGGGACTCTTGCGCGCAGCAAAAGAGGCGGGAGTCACCGGTGACGATCTCGTCGAGATCGAAAAAGCCGCGAAGACGAAAACGACGCTGGATGGTCTGGAATTGGGCGGGATGAGCGATCGCGAGCAGGTGCTCACGTATGCGCTCGCAGCTTGGTTCGCGGCACTCGACGGCGTCATCTCGACGAGCGAGCACACGACGCTTCAGACGCTCGGCGAGAAGCTCGGGCTGGCGGCTCCTCTTCGTGCGCGCTGCGCCGTTGCCGCAAACGACGTTGCGTGCGAGCCGGAGATGGGACGGCCCGACCGCTACGATTTTCAAAAGCTCGACGCGCGCCTGCGCGAGCGTTTGCCGCAGATCAAAGACTAACGAGTTGCGCAGCTCGCGTACGGCGCGAAGCCGATGCGCGACGCAGCAAGGTCGAAGATGACGACTTGCTCTCGCATGAACGCGGAGCCAAGGACGGTCGACCCGCCGACATTTCGCGTTTCGATCTCGGGGCAATAGTACGTGATGCCGTCTTTCGTGATCGGCTCGAGATAGGAGCTCGTTGCTTTGAGCGGTACGTCGCTCGAGCCTCCCGCGCCGTCGTCGATTTGAATGGTGAACGTCGGAAGCGCAGCGTCCAGCGCATCGTTGGTTGGTGGGGTCGCGCCTTTGGCTTGAATGCAGCTGCCGTTGTCGAAGAAAGCTGCACCGCCGAAATACTGTTGAAAAGAAGCACTTCCCGCGATCGCGTCGCGCGCGGCATCGTACGCTGCTGACGGCAATTCGAATTCGGTCGTGTCGGTGTCTACGACGACGTCGTCGATGTCAGTCGCCGAAAGTCCGAGCGACGTTGTGCCGACGGTCACTCCGGAAACTTTGATCGCGTAGTAAGCGTTCGTGAGGAGCGGCGTGTATTTCGGTGCGCCAGCGGTCTTCGAGCTGTCGTACCACCCGACCCACATCTCGCCGCCGAGACCGCACAATGCGAGAGCAAAAATATTCGTGTAGCCGTTCGCCGCCATCGCGGCCATCGGTTCGTCGGTTCCGGGTTTGGCGAGCGCACTTGGTCCAAATCCGGCGATGCCTTGATACGTGAATGGAATGGATCCGAACGCGCAGCCATTGTTCGTGAAAAATCCACCCGTCACGTTTTGAATGTCCACCAGTCGCGTCGGCGCGAGAACGAATTCGTCGGCACCGAATTGGTCTTGGTAGATTTCGCCCGACCATCCACTGCCGCTGACGTAAGACACGGACGTGGTCTGGTGCTCATCGACAGACTTCGCCCCGGGTCGGTACCGCGGAGCGATGCCGGCATCCGCGCATTCGCCGCAGTCGTCTCCCGCAACGGCAAGCTCTGCAGATCCGGTGTCGACGACCAAGGTGTACGGCAAGACACCGCCCACAGAAAACTGCGCCGCGTAGCCCGCTTGCGGACAACCGGTGAGTATCATCTCGACCTTCGGATCGGTGATCGTCCCTGGAATCGTGCCCGTATCGTTGTCCGAAGTTGCATCGGACGAGAAGACATCCGCTCCTGCGTCACCGCTGTCGTCCGTGCCTTGCACCCCGCTGGGCGAATCACTCGCGCTCGAGCAGGCGACCAAAGGAATCAGCATTGCCGATAAAACGGTGGCGAGCGGGATCAGCGATCGAGCCATTTTTTCGTGCATTGGGCACGCAAACCTCGCATACGAACAGCCGCGCGTCGAGGCCTCGTGGACAACCACGAAGCACGCCTCATGAGAATCGGTCTGGATGGATCCACGCGAATGGCGCGTGTACGGTCTGAGCCGCTTGAGCACCTCGCCTTCCGGATCGACCTCGCGCCATCTTCCGGCGCTCGACGGCTTGCGTGGTCTCGCGCTGCTCGGCGTTCTTTTTTTCCACGCAAATGGTTTGCTGACCGGCGGCTATCTCGGCGTCGATCTGTTTTTCGTGTTGTCCGGTTTTTTGATCACGTCGCTTTTGCTCTCGGAGCAGCGGCGTCATGGCCACATCACGCTGTCGGCATTTTGGGTTCGTCGCGCGCGTCGGCTCTTTCCGGCGCTGCTCTCGCTCATGCCAGCCATCGCGATCTACAGCCATTTCTTCGCTAAACGAGAAGAGCTGAGAGAAATTCGCGGCGACGCATTGGCCACGCTCGCCTACGTAGCGAACTGGCGCACGATTTTTTCGCACCAGAGCTATTGGGATCTCTTCACCGCGCCGTCGCCCCTCGAGCACACGTGGTCGCTTTCGATCGAAGAGCAATTTTACGTGGTGTGGCCGCTCTTGGTGGTCCTGGTGCTCCGCCTGAAAAATGCGCGCGCGCTCCTCTATACGTCGCTCGCGCTGGCTGCACTTTCCATCGGCGCGATGCTGATGCTCTTCGATCCAGAAAATGTCTCCCGCGTGTATTTGGGCACCGACACACGGGCCACCGCGATTTTGCTGGGCGCCATCCTCGCGTGCGTGTTGCGCATGGATGCGACGTTTTCGAAGGCCGCGATCCTCAAGCTCGACGTTTTGGGCTTTGCTTCTGCGATCTTTCTCGGCGCCGCTTGGTGGAGCTTGGATGGTCAAGACCCGCGCCTCTATCACGGGGGATTTTGGCTTACCGAGATCGCGTCGCTCAGTTTGATCGCGTGTTGTGTGGCGGGCCCCGAAAGCATCGTTGCCCGTGTGCTGTCGATCAAACCCCTAACCTTCATAGGCACCATCAGCTACGGCCTCTACTTATGGCATTGGCCGGTCGACGTGTTCTTGAACGCGGACCGCGTTCATAGAGGCGGCTTGGAGCTCGTGGCGATCCAATTTGCAGTGACGTTCGCGATCGCGATCGCGAGTTACCGTTTTTTGGAACAACCGATCCGCACGCGCGGCGTTCCGTTCGGACGACCACTCGTCATTGTCCCGATTGCGCTCGTTTTGGCTATTTTCATGGTGGTTCGTGCAACGCACGCGAGGCCGTTGCCGCCGCCTGCGCCCGTCGTCCTTGTTCCGCCGCCGGCACCCGACAAAATCACGTTCCAGATATTGCTGCTCGGAGACTCCACCGCAAACTCACTCGGCTGGGGATTGCGCGGAGTGCAACGCAAAGGTGTGGCCGTCGAAAATCGCGGACAGGACGGCTGCACGATGCTCGCCGACACGTGCGGCGGAGAGAAATGGTTCGGACACATCAAAGAGGTTCATCCCAACGCGACATTACTGTTCGTCGGCGGCGCATTTCTTCATGGATTGACTCTCAATGGTCGCTGGAGCAAAGCGTGCACACGCGGTTGGGACGACAAGCTCGAAAAGAACATGTCGAAGCGCCTTAGTGATTTGGCTGATGCAGCGAGCGACACGAACGGTGAGGTTTGGGTAGTCACCCTCCCCGACCCACTCGGTCCTTACGACAGCGCCCCGTACCGAAAAGAGATCGATTGCATCAACGAATCGATCCGCAAAGTGGCAGCCGGTGCTCCCACTGTTCGCGTGCTCGAGCTGGGCGCACACGTGTGTCCGGCCCACGAATGCACGCGCGAGCTGAATGGAAAAACGATTCGCCCCGACGGTGTGCATTACGATATCGATGGCGCGCGCGAGCTCTCGCGTTGGGTGCTCGATCAAGTCGGAGCGCCGGAGCCGCCGCCTGAGATTTTGGACGCGGGAAGTGTCGACCAAGATTCAGCCACTGCGCATCTACCGTAAAAATAAGCCGATTTACGTTTGTCTGGCGAATAGACTTCTTCGAACGGTATCGTGGAGTCGATGGATTCTTCGGGGCGGGACCCGCGCGAGCAAGCGCCGGGTGAGCAAGTCTTTGGTTCGGTTTCGTACGCCGACGCGTCTTCGCCTTATCGCGTTCAGCCGCCCAAGCCGCAACCGCCGCCTCCTGTAAAAATCGTCACGCCGATTCGCGTCGCGATTTTCCTCATCGGCCTGCTCACCGTCTCGATTTACGAATGGCGCCACGGTGCGTTCGTTCCGGGACGAGAGATTCGGCAAACGGCGCTCGTCGAGGTCGCGCCCCTGCAGATCGACGATACGACGACTCCACTGTCAGGACCCGGGGGCACCGATGCCAATGGTTACCCCACGCAATACGTCGACCCTGAGATCTTACGAGCGATGCTCGCGCGCAAGCGTTACACGGACCTCACGAAATATTTCGAGCAGTTTCAAGACGCGTTCGAAAAAGACGCTCGTCACGAATATTGGATTAGCGACGCAGCAGGCGCTTTCAACAGCGCCGAGCCAGGTATCAACGCTCAACTTGACGCGTGGGTCGACGCGTCGCCGGATTCGTTCGCGCCATATCTCGCGCGCGGATCGCATTGGGAAGGGGTGGGCTTCGCTCGTCGCGGCTCGGACTTCATCAGCCCGACGGGCATGCTGGATTACAAAGCAATGAACGCCGCGTTCACTCCAGCGATGCAAGATCTCTCGCGAGCGATTGTGATTCGACCGAAATTGGTGGCGGCAAAGCGCTATGAGATCGCGATCGAAGGCGCCGGCGGCGACCACGCGAAAATGCGTGGAATTCTCGACGATTCGCTGATCGATTGTCCTGCGTGCTTTCAGATTCGCGCGACGTATCTCGTGATGTCGTTACCGCGATGGGGTGGCAGCTATGCGGAGATGAACGGCGTTGCGAGCGCGGCGCCCGTGTCGAAAAATCCGAAGCTGCGGTTGTTGGCCGGCTATCCCGATATGGACCAAGCGAACATCGCTCTTCACTCCAAAGATTTTCCTGGTGCCCTCGTAGCGATCAATCGCGCGTGTGCGCTCGGCGACTTCGGTGATTTTCTCCTCCAGCGAGCCTTGGTCCACGATGCCGCCGGCGATCCGAAGGCGGCACTAGCCGACATCAATCTTGCGCTCACCCTTCGTCCGAAAGTCGCCGATTACCTCGCGTTGCGTTCTTACTTTCAACGACGCAACGAAGACTTCGAAGGCTCCGCGCGCTCGATGCTCTCGGCGCTTCGCATCGATCCGACGAACCAGCGTGCTCGCAGCGACTACCCGGTGGTCGTGGAAAATGTCCGCTACCTCGTTCAGCAAGCCCACAAAGCGGGAAATGACAAAGAGGCGTTGCGGCTCGTAGATCTTGGCGGAGACCTTGCGCCGTCGAACCTCGATATGGAGCAGGAACGCGCGTGGCTTTTGTCGGGCGCTGAGAAAGGCGCAGCCGGTGGAGCATCCGCGGCAGCCGCTGCAAAAGCCGCGGGAACGATTCCCGACGACATCGACGAGGTACGAAAGATGGACTACTCGCTTTCGCGCGAAGACAAATACGGGGAGATTTTGCCGCTTTGGGACGCTTACATCGCCAAGCACCCGAATGACGGTCGCGCGTATTTGGAACGCGTCGGTACGCATCTGCATCTCGGCCAACAGGATCTCGCTGGGCAAGATGCACTGAAAGCCTGCGACTTGGGCATCAACGAGGGGTGCATGCGCGCGCACCAGCTCGGTCTCTAACACTCACGATGATCAGCGGTGACCTCCGTGGCCTCCGCCATGGAAGCCGCCATGAAAGCCCCCGCGAAAACCGCCGCGTCCGTGCATGCCGTAGTAACTGGGATGATAGTAACCAGGACGACCCCAGCCCCACCCGCGCGCGAACACGTGACCGTGCCAGTACTCACGCGGCAGCCACGCGCC
>JBDTFL010000282.1:0-7296 GCA_039937955.1 Polyangiaceae bacterium
GGCGAGCGACGGATCGATCGCATTTTGTGCGGTGCTCAACGCGACTTTCGCGACGACCAAGAGGGTGAGCAAAATTCCTACGCCGCCGATCAGGAGAAATGCGGCGCCGCGTTTTCGTGCTTCTCGAAATGCCTTTGCCCTGAAACCGCGCGCCTCGGGCTTCTTCACGTCCCACATCATGTTGAGCGCACGCGTGAGCTGCGAGAACATGCGTGTCGACGCGTAGAGCAAAACGAGCGTAGACGCGATGCTCGCTGATTCTTGTGCGCCACCTTTTTCGGCAAGCGCGAGCATGTTGCCGATGGTGTCCGCACCCGAAGCGCCGACCCAACGCGCAACATTGTCGAGAAGGGTACGACGTGCGGCTGCTTCGTTCGTCGCGAGCCCGGCCAAGCGCAACGCAATCACGAACATCGGAACGATCGACAGAAGCGCATAAAACGCGATCGCGCCGCTGAGCAAACGGCCGCTGTGATCGGAGAAAGTTCGCCACGTCGCGCGCAACGTTGTCGTGAGCGCCAGGCGTCGTTCCTTCATCGCCAAGTCGTAGGTGATGACGGCGCATTGACGCAAATTCGTGGGCCTATTCGTTGCAATGATCGCTGTTCGTGACACTCGACGAACGCAATTGGTTGGGCGACCCCGCTGCTGAAACACGCAAAAAAAGAGTGCCGGAGAGCGCTGCCGCACGAGCTGCACGCATGCACGGCGCACGTCCGTTTCCCGCCGCGGCCGCCAAAATTCTGACACTCACCTCACGCGCGGACTTCGAGGTAGGCAAAGTCGTCAACGCGCTCGAGAGTGACGCACCGATGGCCGCGCGTGTATTGCGTGTCGTGAACTCAGCGGTGTTCGGGCTGCGCTCGAAGGTGACTTCGATCAAGCAAGCCGTGACGCTGCTCGGAGCCAAAGGTGTTCGTGAGGCGACCATCGCAGGCTCGGTACTGAATTTATTTCCCGGCAAACGAACCGAGGCGTGGACCGCACTTCACACGCACGCGACCTTGGCCGGCGCGCTCGCGCGTCACCTTGCCGAAGAGTGGTCGCTTCCTGCCGACGAAATGTTCATCGCCGCATTTCTCCACGACATCGGCAAATGGATCTTGCTCGAAGAGGAGCCCGACTACGAGACAGTGCTCGTCAACGTTGGGTCGACCTTCGAAGGAACGCTCGAAGAAGAGCACGGATGTTTCGGCTTCGACCACGCCGAGCTCGGCGAGCACATGCTCACTGCTTGGGCGATTCCGCAGCCTGTTCCTCGAATGGTTGGCTTGCATCACGATCCGGCGCGTGCTCTCGAAGAGAGCTCCGAGATGGCAACGCGCGTCGCACTGCTTCGGCTCGTCGACCGACTCGCGCATGCAATCCAGAACGAAGAGGAAGTCGATTTCGAGGCGTTCGTCGTTTCGGACTACTGCAGCTACCTCGGCATCACAGCGAGACCGCTGAAGGATCGCTACGCCGCGCTCCGCACGATGTACGCGCCCGAAGAAGAGAGCGGCACCACGCCGATGCGCCTCGAGTCGCTGCCGAAGCTGCGCGCGCAACATCATCACGATGACGTGAGTGGCGTCGTCGAGATCGTACATGGCGACAAAGGCATCGAGCCGCCGACCGTCTCCGAAGACCGATGTGCAGCCTGCGAAGGATCGGTCATCAAGAGCCGATGCCCACGTTGCGCGGAGCCCTTCTGCGTAGCCCATGCACCTGCGCGAGGTGAAAATTGCATGCAATGTGAGGCCTCACTTCACGCCACCATGAACCAGTCGACGCTGCATTCGCTGCGGCTGGGGGTGATCCTCGCGGTCGTCGGATTTGCCGCTTTTGCAGCCGCGCCGTGGATTCAGAACGCGCGTCGTGCGCTCATCGGAGTCTCGATTTTCTTCATCTGCGCGACCGCGCTCATTGCGTTGCGACGTCTCGGTTTGCGTCAGCGTTTTTCGCGCGGCGGCTGATCGAGACCGAAGGGAACCCGTCCCACGCGGTCAACGTAACGCGGCGACGCTCAGCCAACGTCCTTCGGCGCTCGGCTCGAAATCGCGTGCGCGCTCGCTCTTCACGACGACTTGATCTTCGTGCCAGAGCGGAACCAAAAAAAGCTGATCGCGATTCCGCTCCTCGAGCACTTTGTAGATCGCCTTGCGAGCTTCGAGATTCGGCACGGCATCTCCGGCGTCGAGCGCCGCGTCGATGACCGCGTCGTTGATGCGCGCGCGATTCGCGCCGTTGGGCGGAATATATGTACTGTGCATGAAAACGCGCAGCACATTCGGCTCGGTCAATTCCGGAATTTGTAGAATCGCCGCATCGAAATCACCGGCATTTAGCCGAGCGATCAGCGTCCCGAGCTCGAGCGGCACCACCTCCACCTTCCAACCGACGTCACCCAGCTCCTGCGCGATGAAGCGTGCGATCGTGATGCGTAAACGATCGGTCGACGTCAGCAACGTGAAGGGCTGGGAGCTCGGCGGCGGAGTCGGCGCATACACGAATGCCGGCTCATCGGAATGCGCCCACAACGTGGGCGGCAAAAGAGTGCTCGCGGGATGGGCGCGACCCGCGAGGAGAGTGCGCGTGATCTCGCTGCGATCGATGGACGCCGAAAATGCGCGACGCATCGCCATGGAGTCGAACGGCGCGCGATCGGTGCGAAACATGGCGTACGTGACGTTGGCACCCGGACGCGCGCCGATCGTGATGCCGTTGCCCTCGAGCGACGGGAGCAGCGTCGGCGAGATCACGTTCATCTCCACGTCTGCATCGCCGGCCAGCACACGTAGCGCGCGCGCATTTTCGTCGTGTACCGTGCGAATCGTCACCGCATGTTTCGGTGCGCCGAACACCGCTTCGATGGGCGCAAGATCGATCTCGCCGCGCGCGAAATGCGCGAGCCTGTACGGGCCGAGACCATCGAGCTGGCCGTCGACCGATGGCGGCGAGAACGCTTGATCTGCCCTTAAAATAGGCAATTCCAGATCCGTGAGCAACGTCGCGTGTGGGCGCTTCAACTTGATCACGACCGTCGACAAGTCTTCCGCGTACACCTCTGCGATTGGCTCGACCACCCGCGCTTGACGTGATGCCACGTGCGGGTCGGCGATCGCTTTCAGTGTCGCAACGACATCACGCGCATCGAACGGCGCGCCCGAATGAAAACGAATTCCTTCTTTCAGCTCAACTCGCAGCGTGAGGGCATCCACCCACGTCCACGCGCGCGCGAGATACGGAATGGGCTCGAGCGTTTTTGGATCGAGCCGAATCAATCCGGCGTGGAGCAACCGCGTGACGCGCTGCCCGACGATGTCGACCGCAAAACGCGGGTCCAATGTCTCTGCATCGTTGGGGACGACGATCTCGATCGGGCGATTCGAAGCTTTTTGAGACGACGCATGCGTGCATGCAACGAGCGGTAGCGTGAGCGCAAACAGCGTCGTCCAAATCGCCCGCATACCGTGACGGCGACACTAACACCCAGGCCTCGGATCGCGGTAAAGGCTTGTTCATGCGCTCATTCGCTCATCACGTGTTTCCGCTCGTGGCTCTGGGAGCACTATTTTTTGCGAAGGACGGCGCATCGCAGTCCGATGCCGGATCGGCGGTAAATGCAGCGGATCCGGAGCTCGGTCGTGCGGTGAGCGCGCTATCGACCGACTCGCATTTGTCGGACGCGCAAATCGGAATCGCCATTCTCGACATTGGCTCCAACAAATTGCTCGCATCGTCCAACGAGCACTTGCCGCTCAATCCTGCGTCCAACGCGAAGCTCTTCACGGCAGCAGCAGCGCTCGCGCTCGTGCATCCGGATCATCGTTTCGAGACGGTGCTGCTCGGCTCGGCGCACGATGCTGAGGTCACCGGCAATCTCGTGCTTCGTGGTCATGGTGACCCTTCGCTGACGACCGCCGATCTGTTCGCGATGGCGCTCGATCTTCACGGCCAAGGAATTCGTCGCGTGACCGGAGACATCATCGTCGACCAACGCAATTTCGACGAGCAGACGACGCCACCCGCGTTCGAGCAGAAGCCGAGCGAGTGGGCAGCGTTTCGTGCGCCGGTCAGCGCAGTCGCCATCAACGAGAATACGCTCACGATGACGGTACGACCTGGCGCGCCCGGTGAAGCGGCGCACGTCTCGTTCGACCCGCCGGGCTTCGTCGACGTCGAGGGGAGCGTGATGACCGGAGACGACGGCGCAGACACGGTCGGTCTCGAATTGATCGCGAACGGCCAGCGGATGTCTGCGAAATGTTCGGGCAAAATTGGCTCTGATTCGCGTTACGCGCGCTACACGCGGCGTGTCGAGGATCCCACGTTGCTCGCGGGCTATGCGCTCAAAGCGATGCTCGATCAAGTCGGGATCAAGTTCACCGGCGACGTGAAGGCAGGTCCGGGAAAGGAAAAAGGTCTGCTCGCGAAGCATCAATCGCGTCCGCTTTCGGAGCTGCTCTACGAGCTCGGAAAACAGAGCGACAATTTTTATGCCGAGATGATTTTCAAATCGATCTCGGGTGAGACGAAAGCGCGTCCGGCACGCAGCGCGGATTCCGCGACGCTCGTTTTGGATTGGGTGAACAAGGTCGGAGCAGGGGACACCGGGCTGGTCATCAAAAACGGCAGCGGGCTGTACGACGCGAACCGCGTCACCACGTACAGCGTGGTCGAGCTCCTACGCGCGGCGTGGCTCGATCCCTCCATTCAACCCGAATACGTTTCGCAACTTTCGATCGGCGGCGTCGACGGCACGCTGCACAAGCGCTTTCACGACTTGCGTTCAAGAAGAGTGGTGCGCGCGAAAACCGGAACGCTCGACGACGTCGTGGCGCTGTCGGGTTACGTGGAAGGCGCACCTGGCAAAGCGCCGCTGGCATTTTCGATTTTGGTGAATCATGCGCCAGGCAAAGTAAGCGAGGCGCGGTCGGCAATGGACCGGCTCGTCGAAAAAATCGTAGATCATTCGTCGCCCTGAAAAGCCTTATATTAAAGGCGATTTCGGATCGCTAAAGCTGGGCGACCATTCGCATCACCTCGACGTCGTCGATGTCCGCCGCGTCGAGATCAAGCTCTTGAAATTCGATTTCCGGATCGGCCTCGATCGTAGATCGCAGTTGCGGCCCACTTCGATCCGCGTCGTGTGCGCCGCAATTACCACGAGCACGAGCGTGCTCGCTGAAGCTGACGTCGCCGCACGTTCGGCAAATCGTGACCCGATCCTCGTAGTCGAGGGGGCGGGCTACGTAGTCGACCGCGATGAGCGAAAGAACGCGCTCCGACAGATGCTGGGAAATCGATTCGTTCGGAACGAGGCCGCGCGTTCCGTTACCGTCGACGACGCGCTCGAAAATGCCGCGGGACTGAAGACGCCAAATGAACGTGTCGACGCGCGGGTCGCCGTTCTCGAATCGGGAAACGATGCCGAGCACCGCTTCTTGCGCTTCTCGCATGACACGTTGCACGTCGCCGTCGCTCACGGGGCCGTTCGCCGTCGCCCGCGGAAAAAAGCCGGAGGTCGATCGCGCAGGCGTGGTGCCGGAAAGGCGCAGCATCGAGAGCCGGTGATACGGGCCGAGCAACCAATGAGCGAGCTCGCGCTTTCCCCAGCCCGCATCGACGCCGCGCAAGAAGTGGAGCGCCGCGTTTCGGCAACCGTCGGCGACGTTGCTCACGTCGACTCCCCGCATGAGCTCAATGCTTTGTTCCTTGGCGAGCATGACGTCCAATCCTTCGACATCGAAGGATTGCAACGCGTGGGCCGCTTCTACGAGATTCGCGAGGCGCCGCGATCTATCGATGAATCGGCTTCATTTCGGATCGGCGCGAATTTCGCTGGTGAGGTATTGCAGCACGCGCGCAGCCACACTGTGGCTTTCCAGCGCGACGATGTGAAAGCGATTTGCGTGCGGATCAGGCGGTCTGGCGATCGATCGTCGCGTCGGTTTCGGAGGTTTTCGCGAGGTCGCCACCGACCAGATCGACAGTGAGATGGGTCCGAAGACGAGCTGCGTCTTGCTCTCCCGTTTCGTCTACGGCGACGTGTTGTCGGTCGATGCGCGAATGAACTCCGCTTCCGCTCACTCGGTGCGATCCGCAATCTCCGGACTCGCGAGCGTCGGCGTCGAACGTCAGCGTTTTGCAAGTCGAGCAGATCGTCACGCGGTCTTCGTAGTCGAGCGGACGGGCGACGTAATCTGACGCAATGAGAGAGAGAATTCGCTCGACGAGCCGTTGGGTCGGCGCTTCGTTCGGCACGAGGCCGACGCGTCCGGTTTCGTCCTCGACGCGCGAGAGTGCCCCGCGATTTCGAACGCGCCAAACGAACGTTTCCGCCGACAGATCGCCCGACGCAAACCGCTGCACGATTTTCAGAACTTGATCGCGCGCATCACGCATCGTCGTTTCGACGTCTTGCTCGGCGACGCGCTTCGGCGAAGAAGATTTCGGCGCGTGGTCGACGATGTCCGAAAACGCCAGCTCGTCGGCCGAGCATCGAAGCAATGAAAGCTGGTGATACGGCCCCACCAACCAAGCGGCGAGCTCGCGCTTTCCCCAACCATCGCGAACACCATCGAGAAAGTCGATTGCAGCGCTTCGGCACGCCTCGGCAACGTCGTCGATCGTGAAGCCACTGACCAGACGAACCGTTTTGCTTTTTGGGACCATGATTTCTTGTTTCGCCCCCTGTCGTCGACACGCTGACGACATCGTCTCGATAGTGCAACCACCGGGCCTACGCCCTACGTGGTTTGCGCCGCAACGAGCTCACGAAACCACGGAAAAACCCGCGTTTTAAATGGGGGGACGAGGCTAGAGTTGGATCTTTCGAGATCCCTACCGGATGAATCTGTCGGTAGAAGTTACTCGCGCATGTGCTTGCGAATTTTGCCGAGCGCCTGTTCTTGGAGCTGACGAATGCGCTCGCGTGACAAGTTGTACTTGTCGCCGATCTCTTTGAGCGTGAGCTCGTCCTCGTCATCCAAACCGAAGCGCCAACGAATGATCCGCGACTCGATCGGCGTGAGTGTTCCGAGCAGGCGACGAACCTCTTCACCCCATTTTTGCGAGATGAGATTTTCGTACGGCGAGAGCATGTTCTCGTCTTGCAAGAAGTCGATGAACTTGCGGCCATCTTCATCGCCGACCGGACGATCGAGTGAGAATGGAGTCTCCGCCCAAGATCCTTTGACCTTGTCGAGCTTCTCTTGCGGAATGCCAGTCTCGCGTTCGAGCTCGGCCAATGTCGGATCACGACCGGTGCGCGCAATGACGGCTTGCGTCGCGCGCGCGACGCGATTGTGCGTG
>JBDTFL010000283.1:0-7419 GCA_039937955.1 Polyangiaceae bacterium
GATTTTTCGATCGATCGTGATGATCTTGCGATGGTCGATGTGCAATTCGTCGACGTCGATCGCGTCGTTGATCTGCGAGGCGAGCGACCGGAGACGTGGGCTCCACGTTGGATGAACGGCGTCGTAGTCGATGTTGGTGTCCCTGACGTGGACGCCGGCCGCGCTCATTTTTTTGCAGAGCGGCTTCACGTCGAGCGGATCATTTTTCACGCTCGGGTCGTGCTTCATCATTTCTCTTTCGCCTGTCGAAAACGGATCGCCCATACCTGTTTTCTCGACGTTCAACAGCACGCGCACCTTCACGCCGGCCTTCGCTCGTTCGAGGATCGCGTCGGCGATCTCCTGTCCGATGGGGTCGTCGAACCAGAGAAACATCGATATGTGAATGGTTGATTTCGCCGCGCGAATGTCGGCGAGAATCGAAGGCAGAATTTCGTGGCCATCGATGAGGAGCTTCGCGCGGTTCTTCCTCTCGTTCTCGCTCATGTCCGAACCAATCTACACGCTCGAAATGGAAGACGAAGCATTGTCAGCCTTCGATGGTGGCAGTCTTCGTCGTGATCCGTGAGGCGTCAGGATGTCAGCGCACGGACCAGCTCGGCACGGCTCCGCACACCGAGCTTCGTGAACATGCCGCGAATCTGATTCGACACGGTGTGCGGTGAGGTTTTTCGCGAACGCGCGATCGCCGCTGTCGACGCCCCCGAGATCACTTGCTCGGCGACCTCTTGCTCGGTGAGCGTGAGCTTGCGTCGCATGCGATCGTTGCGTCGACCCGGCAGCGCGAGGATCGCTACTTCCTCATTTGCTCCGAGCGGCAACGACAAGCGCAGCCCGCGATCCGGTGCGCCGAGCGCGAGCAAATCAGTCCGACGGCGAACCCCGAATTTCCGTAGTAATTGGCTCACCGCGGAGCCGATCGATCCGATGGGAAGTCCGAGCACGAACGCGACTTCTTTGTTGCTCGCTCCGAGTGAAACGTAACGAAGGACGGTCGACTCGTGAGCGGTGAGCGCGCGCGGATCACGGATCTCGGGACGATTGCGATACGCCGCCAAATATCTTCGGCCGTCGCTCTCCCATTTTTCGACGAGCGACCACTCACCTGCAACGAGGCCTCGCCACAGGTCGAGCGCACGCACCGGATCTTTTCGTTCTTTGATCGTGCGCGCGCGTTCCATTCGCTTGACCGAATCGATCAAGGCTTCACGCGCGTGGCGATCTTTTCGCGGCGTACCTTCAGCGTGCGCGACTTTGCCACTGGGATCGATGATGGCCTCGAGCTCGGCGCGCTGCTCGAGCAAGCGACGACGCAATCGCATTCCGGCGGCGACGTGCAATCCGACGCGGTGCCAAATTCCGCGGACTCGGGCCGGGGTTTTCATCACGCCTTCGGTCGGCGCGCTGATGTCGATGCCGTAACCTTCACCGTCCTGCGCAAAGAGCGAGAACGCGTCCGTGATGCCGGAGCTATGACCGGCCTTGAAAAACGCGCTGCTCGCGGGATTTCCTTCGCCGAGCACTTCGGGAAATCCTCCGCAAATTACGGCAGATCGTGCGAGCACGTCGACCACGGCATTGGGCGCTTCGCGATTG
Source organism: Polyangiaceae bacterium (assembly GCA_039937955.1). Taxonomy (GTDB): domain Bacteria; phylum Myxococcota_A; class Polyangia; order Polyangiales; family Polyangiaceae; genus JAICXU01. Next base: position 1,597 of record JBDTFL010000283.1, read on the forward strand.
AGCTTCTCGACCAAGACTCCGAAACGCGGATCGAGATCTCGCTCGACGTACACGGGACCCATCGCAAAGTCTTTTCCTTGGATGCGGCACGTGAAGCCGTAAAACCCTCGACCGAGCTCGAAATCGCCGCTCGCTGCTTCGAGCACGCGCGTCAGCCAATCGGTGTCGTTGCCGTCGAGCGAATATGCAGCTTCGACGATGTCCAGGCTGCGACGCGCGGTGGAGATTTTCGTTCGGACCACACTACGACGCATAGCGATTTCTCGCGCCAACCGCGATCACAACCGTTCAATCAGCTCGAAGAAATCGCTATTGCGTCGCGCAAACGTGTCATCGCGGCGGATCCACGGTTTGCCTACCGTGAAGAGTTTGGAGGCCTATCGCATGCGAGCTTGGTTCTTTTCGACGTTGATCATTTCGGGTGGTGTTCTTGGCATTGCACAAGGACGCAGCTCTTCTTCCTCTTCGGGCGCGAGCGTCATCGACGACAGCGGCCCCGGCACCGACGTAGCGACGGTGACCGACACCGGCACGAGCACAGACGGCGCGACGTGCTTGGATGCTCCTCCCGCATCGGGCTTTTCGAACATCGCGAATGGCGCTGGAAAACAGGGCATTTTCGGCGAGCACGTCGCGATGGCGCTCGACGACAAAGGCGACCCGATGATCGCGTACGTGCATTACGACGCGAACGGCGATTCCGACGGCAAAGATTCCACGCTTTATTTTACGCGATGGGACCGATGCAACGGCATTTGGACTGCGCCCGTCAGCATCGACGTCGTCGGCAGTGTCACCGGCGGTGGTCGACAAGTTTCAATCACGCGCGATGCCGCAACTGGCGCAATCGGCGTTGCGTTTCAACACATCGGACCGCCGCAGCCATCACTCGTGAACGACACACCCGAGGTTTGGGTGGGACAGTCGACCGACAAAGGCAAGACGTGGACGACCTCGCAATTGAGTGAGCACAATCCACTTCAAGAGGGCGACATCCATACTGCATCGGATCCAAGCATCGCGATGAACAACGGAAAAATGTTCGTCGCTTACTATCAAGGTAACGTCGATTGCGACGATCTCGACGGCGCACCGGCAGACACGTGCAACGGTTGGTACGCTGAAGGCACCAGCGCCTCGTGGACGCGCAGCACGCTTCCGAATTTACCGGGCGGTTTCGGCGTCGAAGGATCAGTCAACGTCGCGCTCGATTCGGCGAACAAACCGGCAGTGGCGTATCTCGTCACGCCGTTCACCGCGTACAACATGCAGGTCGCGTTTTGGCGGCCGGGCAGCACGGTCATCAAAGTCACCGACTCGAACAACACGCAAAACGACGATCCTGCGCTCGCGATGACGTTCGACGGAACGAAGCCGCGCATCGTCGCCGAGCTTGCGATCGTCGCGGATGGCGCCGCCGAGCTCGTGTTCGATGAATCCACGGATGGCATCACGTGGGATGCACCGGTCACGCTTCCGCACGACAACACCGACGGCGTGGCTTCTTACGAAGCAATCGCCGCGGATGGCAAAGGCAACCTCGCGATCGCCGCGCGCTCGAACACCGGAACGGGTGACGGCGTGTGCGGAGCGCCGAAGCTCTCACGATCGAGCGATGGAATCGCGTGGACGACGTGCGGCGCAGACACCGGAAAAACGCACGCAGCGACCGCCGGATTTTTCGTGAACATGGCCTACAGCACGGACGGCAAGCTCGTGATGGCGTTCGAGCTCACGAACAACCAGACCGATGCGCTCGGCACTGGCGTCGCTCTTTGGCGCGAGCCGTGATCTCGGAGACTACGTAACGCCGAGCGCGCGCGTTTTTTGTTCTCGAACGAACGAACCCGAACGACCTGTGGTCCCCCAAACGGGGGAAAGTCGCAGGTCGACGAGAATGATAACGAGAGAGTGAAATGCGGCGTCGCTCGTTCGTGGTCGTAATGCTCGGCATCTGCGCAGCGCCTTTGCTTGCGATCGCATGCGGCGCCAGTGACGACACCAACGCGAACGTGCCGCCGCAATCGTGCACGGGAAAAATCGGCATTGCCGAGAGCGCATGCCCGGACGCGAGCCGCGACAGCAGCAGCAGCAGCGACGCAACATCCTTGAGTGATCGCTCGATCACCGACGCGCCATCGGACGCGACGAAGGACGCTGGATTTTTTCTACCGCCGCCGCCTCCGCCCGCGTGCACGGGAGCCGTAAGCATCGACACCGCGTTCGGAAATAGCGGCTTCATCATCAACACCACGGCCGGGCAGGATTTCGGCGGGATCGGCGTGCAGACCGACGGCAAGTACATCGTTACGACCTTCGACGGCACCGACCCTTCGCCGCTCGCACGCCGCAACACGAACGGCAGCATCGACACCACCTTCGGCACCAATGGATTCGCGCCTTCCGGAATTGGCTCCGGGCAAGTGCTCATCGATCCGCGCGGCCGCATCGTTCTCACTGGCGCCAACGCCACCCAGTCTTTTTTGATGGGCTACACACTGTCGGGCGCGGTGGACACGACCTTCGGGGTTAATGGTATCGGCGTGACCCCTTACCTATCGCCGATCGGAATTCTGAGCGCTATGGACATGACGGCGCAGCGACCTAACGGAAAGATCGTCGGCGCATCCACGGTCTACGTGAACGCCGGACCGCACCCGCCTACGCGCACCGATATCGGCCTCGTTCAGCTCGACCAAAATGGCGTTGCAGATTCAACGTTCGGCAATCATGGTTTGGCGCTAGCCGGTTTTCCGAACGACGCATCCGATACCGCGATCGCGATCCAGCCCGACGGCAAAATATTGGTCGGCGGCTTCGAGCTCAATCCGATCGACGACGCCGGAAACGGACATCAAGATTTCGTAGTCGTTCGTTTCAACGAAGATGGCTCGCTCGACAACACGTTCGGATCCGGCGGAAAAATACTGGTTCCATTGGGTAGTCGCTTCGTCGCATACACACCCGGAGGCTTCGCGCTCCAGTCCACCGGCAATGTCGTCATCGCGGTTACCTCAGTCGACGGCAACCCAGACGGCGAGGTCTTCCAGCTCTTACGCATCAAACCCAATGGCGACATCGACACCGCGTTCGGAACGAGCGGATTCGCCAGCGCCACATTTCTGGGAGGCAACGACAACGCGCAAAGCGTTGCCGTATACGCGGACGACTCGCTCATCGCTGGCGGCTCGATCGGCACGCTCGATGATGCCGGCTTCGCTACGACCTTAGGGTTTGCTCGCTTCTCTCCTAATGGCACCGTCGACACCACGTTCGGAACGAATGGCGTCTTGCTGGTCAATCCTCCCGGCATCACCGAAGGCACGAACCTTTCGGTCCAAATTCTCCAAACCAATGGCCAGGTGCTCGGCAGCGCCGTCGGCTACAACCCGGATCCGGTCGAGAGCGATTTGGACGACTACGGCATCTTGTTTCGTCTCACCTGCCCGTAGCGGCGCCGCGTTATGCGGATTTGACCAATTCGCGCGGCAAGGTCCGCTCTGCCATCAGTTGTGCGCGACTCGTCACAGCCAGCTTTCGATAAATGCTTTTCACGTACTGATGCGCTGTATGGCGACTGATGCCGAGAAGCGACGCGACGCCTTTTTCCGGAGCGCCCGTCAGCAGGATTTTCAGCACCTCTCGCTCGCGCCGTGAAAGTGCTTCGAGGCGAGAGCTCCGAGATCCCTCCGGCACTTCATGGAGCCAACGGCATTCGGAAAGGAGAAGAGTGACGAGCTCGCGTTCGCGTTCGGAAAATGCGCCATCGTTCAAAGCGCGCTTGAAGACAAAAAGTCGGCCGTTGGCATCGGCGTTGGCGTTGGCGTTGACGCGCATGAGCGACACCATCGAGTCGGCGATTTGCGACGGACCATAGATTTCATTGAATTTGAACGATCGGTGCCAGTCGCGCGTCGTCATGACGTCGGCGCGTGCGACGGTTGCAACCTGCTCCGAGCTCCGGGCGATTTCGGACATCAACACATCGTCCTCGATAGGCGTGCTCAGCGCATGGTCGTAAATCCGCGTCTTGTCCGTTTCTGAAGTCCAGCCAAATTCAGTGACACTTAGAGCCTCCCAAGGTGAATTGGGGCGAAACCGGATCGCAAATTCGCTCGCCGCAACGGAGCCAGTGAGCTTGCTCAGCCCATCCAAGAGATGAGGCGTTGTCGGTTCGTTCGCACTGGAGAGCTCACGAATCTCGCCGACGAGTCGCAACAGCGAGCGCACGTCGTCCGTTTTGACGTGAGCAGAGCTCTTCGAGGTTGGCGCACGTCGCATTGGGGCGTTCTTCTTCAAGTTACTCTGAGTCGCGCCATCGTGCACCGCCCGGCTAATCTGATCCGGCGCACCTGTTTAGGGGAATGGTCAAAACCGGCGCGCCAACTCTCCTCATCGACTGACAATCGGAGCTTGTTTTGCCCAGTCGAGAAGCGTGTGAAGATGGATGCATTCGCCCGGCAATCTCGGCTGCGAGTCTAGGCAACCGCTGTAATAGCGACACGCACCGCTGATCGCGCGTGTGACCTCTTCGGCCGAGGCTCCCCACACGCGCGCGCAGATCACGTTCGTCGCCGTTGCGTCCTCATCAACGAGGTGATCTCTGAGGATCACGATCTTGGCGGGCCGCGACGGACAGGCTTGGGACGCCAAGGATTTTGCGAACGCATCGGTGGTCGAGAATCCGCCCTTGATCGAATGGGCAACCAGCGTGGGCGCCGCCACGTCTTCGCTCTCGTAGTTTTCGCATCCCGTACCATCTGTGGCTCGGTGATCGACGACGGCATCCGGTCGCCCATCATGATCGATGTCGCGAAGGTCATTCCAGCCCGGCACCGGAACGAACCTCGCGATGGTTCCTCCATGAAAACGGAATGCCGCGACCGAGTCTACGTCGGCGCTTTCGACCCCTCCCGTCGTGTACCTCACGATGACTTCGGGCTCGCCGTCGTCGTCGAAGTCGAACGTCGAAAATGCCGTAGGCCCGTAGGCCGCGCCGCCGGAACCCGCGGTGAAAAGCTCGTCGGCATCGTCGCGATAACGTACTGAGGCGCCCTTGGCGTCGACATGCACCACGCTCCACGTCGCGGTGTAGATCGGATAAGAGCCGGGCTCGAACGTATCGAGCGCAACGGCCCACGCGCTGTTCTCGGCACGCACGCATGGATGCGGCAGATTCTCAGTGAGAGCCGGCTTGCCGCCGTCGGGCTGGTTCGCAGATTCGCCCCACGTGGCGAGGGCTTTCTCATAAATGCGGCTGTTTTCTCGCTCTGTCGTCGCACACGGCGAGAGTGTCGACTCCGGCGCAGTTGTCTGTGCTCGCGGCGCTTCGGGTACAATTACCGTTCGAGAAGCGAGTTCGGGCGGATGATTCGACGCACACGCAATCACGCAGCCGACTCCAAAAAAAATTCCGAACGCTGCGCTGCGATTCATTTCTTCGGTGCCTTAAACATCAGAAATGTTTCGCGTGCAATTCTGTCGAATGATGCTGCATGCGGGGCAGCCCTTACCTCCGGTCCGCACCGAGCCGTTATCGATGGGGTGAACGCCACCACCCTCTCGGTAAATGCTGGGCGCGATGAGACCGAGAAGGAGGTTTACCGCAGCCGCCAGCTCCTCGACGCCGTCCTCAAGCACGCGCCAGGTTTCATCATGGGTATCGACGAGCACGGCAAGCTTGTGTTCACCAATCGCCTGCTTCCCCACCTCACGATGAATGACGTCATCGGCACCGACTTTCTCGAGTTCTTGCCATCCCACGAGAGGAGCGCCGTTCTAGCGTTGTTCTTGTCGGTGCTCGCGACGGGCGTGTCGAGCACC
>JBDTFL010000284.1:0-3255 GCA_039937955.1 Polyangiaceae bacterium
GCGACCGGATCGTTCGACGTGCGCCCCACCTTCACGTTCGAAAGCGGCCCGGTTCGTCCAGTCGCGATGTCTCCAGACGGCACGCATCTCTTCGTCGCGAACACTGCGCACGCATCGCTCGACGTCTTCACGATCTCGGCAAGTGGCGTAAATCCTGCTGGATCCGTATTCGTCGGGATCGATCCGGTCGCCGTCGCTGCGCGCACCAACACCGAAGCATGGGTCGTGAATCAAGTCTCCGACAGCATCAGCATCGTCGACACGAGCACGACGCCTCCTCATGTCGTGCGCACATTGTTGGTCGGCGACGAGCCGAGCGACATCGTGTTCGGCGGCGCAGGCAACGCACGCGCATTCATCACTACCGCGCATCGTGGGCAACAACGCACTGACGCATCACTTGCTGCAGTTCCTGGTGCCGGAGATCCGCAGCTCACGACTCAAGGCGTTGGTCGCGCGGACGTTTGGGTTTTCGATTCTGCGAACCTCGGAACGACGGTTGGCGGAGCTCCGACGAAGATCGTCACGCTGTTCGGTGACACGCCGCGCGCGCTCGCCGTCACACCCGATGGCAACACCGTGTATGCAGCGATTTTCAAATCTGGAAATCAAACGACGTCGACGAATTCCGAGCTCCCCTGCCCAGGATTCGTGACGGGCACTCCATGCACCGTGAGCGGCGCAACGGTTCCAGGATCGCCGATTGGACCAGCTACCAATCATTCGGGCGTGGCATCACCTGCCGTGTCGGTGCTCCTCAAGATGGATTCGGGCGGAGCTTGGAAAGATCAAATCGGACGCGATTGGACGGCGAACACGATGTTCACGTTGCCCGACGAAGACGTCTTCGCGATCGACGCAACAGCCCTCACGACGAAAGCCACGTATCTCCACGTCGGCACGACGCTGTTCAACATGGCGGTGAATCCGATGAGCGGAGCTCTCTATGTGTCGAACACCGAATCTCGAAACGATTTGCGCAACGAAGGGCCCGGCACGTACTTGCCGGGCGTCACGCTCGAAGGACACATCGCCGAGTCGCGCATTACGGTCATCAGCGGCGCGACGGTCACACCGCGCTATCTCAACAAGCACATCAACTACGCAACCAGACCTGCGCCGGCCGGCATCGCCGACCACAGCTTGGCCACGCCCACCAACATCGCGGTTAGCGGCAACGGCAACACCATTTATGTCGCCGCATTCGGATCGTCGAAAATTGGAGTGTTTCCGACGGCGGCGCTCGAAAACGATTCGTTCGATCCGACGACGGCGAGCGCGAATTACATCACCGTGACCGGCGGTGGTCCGAGCGGCATCGTGCTCGACGAAGCGAATCATCGCCTTTATGTAGCGACGCGTTTCGACGACGGCTTGTCGGTGATCGACCTCATGACGAACACGGAAACGGCGCATCTTTCGCTCACGACGAAAGAGGCCACGAAGGTCACGGCCGGCCGCCGCTTTTTGTACGATGCGATGGTCTCGTCATCCAACGGCGAAGCTGCATGCGCGAGCTGTCACATGTTCGGGGACGACGATCACTTGGTTTGGGATCTCAGCAATCCCGACGGTGACGTGACCACCACGCCCATCAACATCAAGCTCAAACAAGGCGCGGGCCCGGGCATCAACGGAACGGGCAACGCAGCGATGCTGCATCCGAACAAAGGACCGATGGCGACGCAAACGATGCGCGGCACGGTAAATCACGGTCCAATGCATTGGCGCGGCGATCGCGTGGCCGGCGTCTTCGGAGTCGACACGCACACGGCGCCGCCCTACGACTCGGAGCTCGCGTTCAAGAATTTCATCGCCGCTTTCAATTCGTTGTGTGGTTTGGGTCCGACGTTTTCCCAGACCGACATGCAAACGTTCGCGGACTTCGCGCTCGCGATCACCATGCCGCCGAATCCGATTCGCGCGCTCGACAACTCGCTCACGACGTCGCAAGCGAACGGCAAAGCGTTTTTCGTAGGCTGCACCGGAAACGACTCGGTCACCAACGCTCCCATGACATGCACCAACGGCGTCGCTCCCACCGGCTCGAGCCACTTTGCGGACGGCACCACGAACGCGAATTTCGGATTCTCATGCAACGGTTGTCACGTGCTGGATCCGGCCTCGGGTTACTTCGGCACGGACGGCGAATCGAGCTTCGAAAATCTTCCGCAGACCATGAAGGTTCCGCAGCTCCGGAATCTCTATGACAAGATCGGCATGTTCGGCAACGTCGCCGTTCCGAACGTCAACGTCGGAAACAACGGCTCAATGGGCGCACAAATTCGCGGCACCGGATTCGAGCACGACGGCAGCGTCGACACGCTCTTCCGATTTTTGCAGGCGGTGGTCTTCAACGATCAAGGAGACGTCGGCTTCGGTACCGGTGATCCGCAGCGCCGCGACGTCGAACAATACTTGCTCGCGTTCGACAACGACATCGCGCCCGTCGTCGGCCAACAAGTGACGTTGCGATCGGACAATGGTGCGGCTGCAGGTCCTCGCATCGATCTCTTGATCGCACGCGCCACGACGCCATTTGCATCGAAGATTTTGGGTGCTTCCGCGCATGAGTGCGATTTGGTCGCGCGCGCTGTCGTCGGTGGCAAGACCGTCGCGTTTCGCGCCGAGCCCGACAAATCATTCGTGTCGACCAACGGCGCCACTACGCTGACCGACGCTGCGGTGCGCGCGCTCGCTGCGACCGCCGGTCAAGAAGTAACGTACACGTGCATGCCGCCGGGTTGGTTGAACTGATATTTTCGTAGTCACGACTCTCGCAAATGACGCCCGCCGACCAACCGAAAAATCCTCTTCACGGAATCACGCTCGAGCAACTCGTGACCGCGCTCGTCACTCATCTCGGCTGGCCGCGCATGGCGAAAGAGGTTCGCATTCGCTGCTTCGAGCTCGATCCCAGCATCAAGAGCAGCCTCACATTTTTGCGCCGCACCCCGTGGGCGCGCGCGGAGGTCGAGGCGCTCTATCTGCGTCACGCGGAAGAAATTCGCGCGAAGAGCCTCCCGTAACGCGAGCGTGTGCGCAGCGGCATCGTCCTTGCGATGAGCCGCCCGAACGCCGTACTTCAAGGGAGATTCCTTATGAATCAGAAATCGTGGATGTGGGGAACTGCATCGATCGTGGCATTTGTGTGCCTCACTGCCTGTGGCAGCACCAACAAAACGGACGTGCAAGATCCGTCGAAGACCGACCCGACCGGAACCGGCGCGACCAACGCGACGAATGATCCGTCGT
>JBDTFL010000285.1:0-3718 GCA_039937955.1 Polyangiaceae bacterium
ACGTCTTTGCAGACGACCGCCAGACGCTCACGCAGATCGCCGCGCGGGAGCGGCGCGATCTCGGCGCCGCACGCAATGAGCAGTTCATCGCTTGGCCACCCGGCGCGCTTGGTGATCTTCTCGTCGCGAAAACCTTCGGACGTCACGAGCTCGGAAGGGATGGAAGCGATGCGCTCGACGTGAGCTTCACCGCGATCGTAGCCCTCCGCGTCCTCGTGAAATCGCCGCGCGACAGCGGCTGATTCGGCGACGACGAACCAATCTTCGTCGCCATCCGGCGTCGTGCACCAGTAGAGCGAGAAGCGCTTGGATCGCACTGCTGGTCGCCCCACGAGACCCTCCACTGAAATGCAGTGCTGGACAGCCGGCCAGTTATCCCGCTTAATCGACGCCGCGGGGCGCGGTGTGAAAACCCCGGTGTGTCTCACGAAAAACGAAAATCAGATGGAGCGGGAGAAGGGATTCGAACCCTCGACGTCCACCTTGGCAAGGTGGCACTCTACCACTGAGTTACTCCCGCAAAAACGAAGGCATCGTGTACCAACCCTTGTTTTTCCTGTCAATGATGGCGTTTGGGGAGGCCTTCTAGAACGCCTCCGCGTAGCTCGGCTAAGTAGAACGCCTCTGCGTAGCTCGGCTCGAGCCGTCTAGCGGTAAAACGCCATGCTCGCATGACTCACGATCGAGCCGTCTTCCGCATCGATCGTCTGTTCGTAGTGCAGCGTTTCGGCGGCCGCATTTTTGGTAGCCGGAAGAGACTTGAGCAGCGCGTAGATCGGAGCGAGCCCGCACACGCGACGCGTTTCGTTGTCTTCGGAGACCTGATCCCAAAATCCCGAAGCGTCGCGAAGCGCGCACTGCTCGAGTGAGCCTTGGTCGCGCTTCTCGAGCGCCGCGCGTTTTTTTTCGTCGTGCGGCTTGGCGTCACCGAAACGCGGACCGACGTGCGCCAGATCCGCGCCTGCGATGATCACCACGCGACTACCGCGTTCTTCCACGAGCGCGCGCACGCCGTCCAAAAACGAAATCACGTTCGCGTCTTTTTCGGGACTGGTTCCGCGCGACTGATGCTCGCCGAGGCCGGCCAAGATCGGCACGATTTGCGGCTCTTTTCCGCCTTTTTTTCGTGATTTTAAAATGTGCTTCAAGAACACGACTTGAAATTCGAGTGAGTGCTCGCGTTTGTGAAAAAGTTGATCGGCGTACGGATCGAACTTGGCGTGCTTCGCAATTTCGGCGAGCGCTGCGTCGTCGGCGTGCATGGCGCCGAGCGGCGTGTCGAACGATTTGTTGCAGAGTGCAAATGGTTGTCGCATCGGCGCGTGCGACGTTCCGTACAATATGAAGGTGTCGGCGCCCTCCGCGAGACGATCGGCGAGCGCCGAGTACGCGTGCCCGTAATCGAGAGCGCCGCGCCACGGATCGATGTGCGGCGCGATGAGTGCGGAGATGGTGCCCGCGTGCGACGGTTTTTTCTTCGCCACCGCCAGACACTTTTCGTCGAGGTAGGTCGTGAGCAGCGTCGGATCACGCGAATAAGCGCCGCCCGCATGCGAGGCCTCGCGCACCTTCGAGCTCGCGAAATCTTTTTCGACTTTGGTCCGTGCAGCTCGAAATGTCGGGCCTTCGAGAAAGAGTCCGAGGTCGAGCTCGTCGGCGATTTTTTCGACCATGTCGATCGAGATTTGTTCGCCGAGCTCCTCGCTCGCCTCGCGTGCGATGTCCGTGCACGTCCGCGAGCCGTCGAACCGCCGCACGATCGGCACTAAAAATGGCGGGATCTGCGCGACACCCTTCGCGATGCCTTCGGTGTCGCGGAGCACCAGCACTTTTCCGTGCGTTTCGTCCGGAACCACGACGGTGTCGAGCGGTCGCAGGCGTGGGCGAGTCAAATCCTTGGACATGCTCCGCGCAATCTTACAACGTGCAATGACGGATGCGTAGCGACGGCCGACAAGGAGGGGAGTGGCGCGACTCCGCGGAGCGACGCGAGCTTCTCGATCTCTTTGCCGAGGCCGACGCGCTGGTCGGTGATCTCACGTGCGATGCATCGACCGACTGTTGTCGCTTCGGCGTCACCGGTCGCGAGCCATACGTAACGGCCGCAGAAATCGCGGAGATTCGTGACGCGATCAAAGCGCAAGGCACGAAGCCGGCGGCGCCGAAAAAGAGACTCGCCATGTTGCCGCTCTCCGGCGAACGCCCGTGTCCGATGCTCTCCCAAGAAGGTCGTTGCAGCGTCTACGAGGCGCGTCCGCTCGGCTGTCGCACGTTTTTCTGCAAGCCCGCGCTCGCGAAAGCGGACAACGCCAAGTTGCCTCACGCCGACCTCCGACGAGTGGCGCGTGACATCGAAGCGGTTTCACGCCGCGCATTCCCGGAAGAACCGGGAACGCGTCCATTGACGCGCGCGCTCGCGAGGACGCCGAGCATCCCGCCGCCTCCGCCTCGACGCTGAGCCCAAGCATCGTTAAAAGCCCGGATTTTTGGCTTGATCGGACGACCCGGTGCTAAGACCAGGCGTCGTGCGTTGGGTTCGTTTTACTGCTGAAAAAATCGCTCGGCCGTGGGTCGTGGGAGCGCTGTATCTCGTGCTCCTCGCGCTGCTCGCCGTGGGTGCCAGCGACGAAAACGCGCAGACGCTCGGCGCGCACGCGGAGGCCATCAACGGATTCATTCGCGCGCGCTACTCCGGAGAAATTTTTCGCCTCGTGCTCGCCATCACGACCGTCGCTGCAGGCATCGGTGCGCTCATCGGTGCAGCGTCGGGTGTGCTCGTCGCGCTTCGTGATCGAGGTGCGTCGCAAACGCGTTCGCGCGTTTCGCTGTTGGCGCATGCCCTGCTCGTCACCATTGTCATCCAAGCGTGGTGCGAAACATTGGCCATGGCCACGACGCCCGCACTTTACGTCGATGCGTTTTATGCGCGCGGCGGTCTTCGTCGTACCGTGCAGGTTCTCGCCGCCGACGCACTCGGTCCGAGCGGCGTTTGGGCGGTCGGCTTTCTGTTGCTCGCGGTCTATCTCGCCGGGCCCCTTTCGATTTGGCCGGCGTGGCCAGATCGTTTTCGCACGGGAATTTACGGCCTTCGCGCGCAAATCAAATCGCGCGGTGTTCCCGTCACGTCGGTGTTTTTCGTTTTGTTTGCGCTGGTGATGTTGGGCTCGGGCTCGCGCGGAATCGCGAAAGCGGCCGACGCGCCAGCGACCAAAAAACCGAACGTCCTCATTCTCGCAGCCGACTCATTTCGTTTCGACCGCCTCACGCCGCGCACGGCTCCGAATCTTTCGGCGCTCGCCGATCGCGGCATTCGTTTCGATCGCGCGTACGTCTCTCTTCCGCGCACGTTCCCGTCGTGGACGACCATCCTCACCGGGCGTCATCCGCATCATCACGGAATCCGTTCCATGTTTCCGCGTTGGGAAGATCGCGCGAAAGATTTCGACGCGTTGCCGAGTCGGCTCGGCCGCGCCGGTTACCAGACGTCGGTGGTCAGTGACTACGCAGGAGATATTTTTGGTCGCATCGATTTGGGATTTCAACATGTCGACACGCCTACGTTCGACATGCGCGAATTGGTTCGGCAGCGCGCGCTCGAACGCGAAACGCCGTTGCTTCCCTATTTGAACGGACGCGTTGGCAGAGCCATTTTCCCGGTACTTCGTGAGCTTCCTGACGCATCGGCACCGGCGCTTCTGGCCGGCGACGCGCTCGGCGC
>JBDTFL010000286.1:0-3807 GCA_039937955.1 Polyangiaceae bacterium
AGTCGTCGCGAGAGGAAGCGCTTCGGGCATCGTCTCCACTTTCATCGACGCCGGAACGTGAAGCGTCCAATCGCTCACAGTCGTCGATTGCGAAAAAATTCGAATGTCGAGCTTTCGTTTCGCGAGCTCCGCGTACTCGTGAACCATGTGCTCGGAAGGACCGGCCGGCAGACTCCAGCGCTCGCCTTCCTTGCGCGCAAACTGCGGCGCCTTTCCCTTGAGATGAAGCTGCGGGCGCACTTCGACGTTGTCCAAATCGTTCACGTCGATCTGATTCACTTGAAGGCCGGCAAAATCACGACCCAGATCCTCTTGGATGCGTTCCTTGCGCGTGCCTTCTGCGTGATACCGCGCGCGCCACGTGCTCGCTTGCGATCCGCCAACGTCGATCTTCCAATCGAGCTGCGCGCCGCCGTTTGCATCGATCACCGCGTCGAGCGAACGTGCCGCGACATTTTCACTGGCCGGCGGATCAGGAAGGTGAACGAGCTTCGGTTTTCCTTCGTTCACCTGCAACGCGAGCGCGCCGCGGTCCATCGCCGGAAGCTCATGAGACCCCGTAAATTCGGCCGTTCCATCGAGGTACAAATCGAGTGAAGGCACGTAGGCGATCGCGTGATCGAACGGCGCGAGGCTCGCCGGAAATGTTTCGAAGTCGCCTTTGAGGTCTGTGCGAACGATCACGATCGTCGCCGGAATGCCCGCCTCTTTGAGCATGGTGACGATGAGCGTCGCCTTGTCTTTGCAGTCGCCGAACCCGCGCGCGAAGATCTGCGCGCATCGATATGGCTTGAAGCCGTGGATGCCGAACTCGAGAGCGACGTAACGCGTTTTCTGAACCACGTAGTCGTAGACCGCGCGAACTTTCTCTTCGTTCGTCTTCAGCCCCTTCGTCACTTCTGCGACGCGGCGGCGTACCTCGTCGTCGGCGACGAATTGATCTTTGACGAGGCCCCAATACCACTGGCCCATCGCGTTCCAATCTTTGTACGTCGAGACATGAACATGACCGAGCAGCTCCGCATACGGAGGCTGCCGCGCTTCCGGCAAAATCGGCGGAACGTTGTCTGCCGTGAAGCTGTAGATGCGATTGTCTTTGTCCTCGGTGGTTTTGGTTTTGAGGTTGGGGATGTTCGGTTTGTTGAAATAGAACGTGCGCGATTTAGGTGTAATCAGCACGTATTCCGCGGTGGCGATGGGCTCGCTCGACTGCATGTACGTGACCTCACCGAAATAATCCGCGTACTCATTTCGCGAAGCCACGTCTTCCACGCGGTATTTCAGCTCCACCACGTCACCTGGCGACAATCGTGGAAAGTGCACGTAGTAGGCGCGCGCGCTCGTGTACATCGCGACCGACGGATCGTTCACGTCGCCTTCGCCGCTCTCCGTTGCGTCCTCGGTCTGGCCATTCGTGTGGTAAACACGCGCGCCGCGGAGCTGCACCGCTTCGCTGTCGGCCTCGAACGAAAATCCGTATTCGCGACCGTCGGCTGCTGCCGCGTCGTTCAGCGGTTGGTAGACGATTTGATGAAAGCGACTCGCGAGCCCGTTGGGAAAAACCGTCGTCACTTGCAAGTCCACGAGCGTGCGTCGGTTCTGACCGGCCGCCGGTGCGGCGCGTTTTTTCAAAAAGACGTCGGGCGAGATCGCATAGACCTCGTCGGGCCGCGGCTTGCTCGGCTCCATGTTCGCGAGGTACTCACGCACTTCTTTAGCTTGCGGCTTGAGCACCAAAATCTGGCGCATCAAACGAAGCTGATCGTCATGCTTGCCGTCGATGCCGTATGCATCGGCAAGCGCACGCATCGCGTCAGTGTCTTCCGGCGCCAAGTCCAGCGCACGTTTGAAGAGCCCGATCGCGTGCGCGCGGTCTCCCATCAGCTGATACGAATGAGCGCCAATTTGTAGGGCGATCGCGCTGTCCGGGTTGGTAGCGAGATAGCGATCGACCCAACGCGAAGCTTCTGCAGAATCACGACGAGCCAGCGCGAGCTCGATGTGCGATTTCGCGAACGCGGCGTCGTCGAAACGAACTTGCGCATAACGCTCTTCCATTTCTTGCGCTTCGGTCGTGCGGTCTGCCTGACGAAGCGATGCGACCATCGCCCCGAGGAGCGCGACACTGCGCGGCCGGCGCTGCAGCGCACGCCCCAAAAACGCCAGACCCGTTTCATGGAGCTCGGCGTCGTTGAACAGATCGAAGCGCGCGAGCGTGGCGACGACGTTGTCCGGATCGATCGCGAGCACGCGGTCGTAATAAGGAACGGCCTCGCGCCACGTCGATCCAGCTTGCGCGTGTGCAGCGCGCGCGAGAAGCACCGCGAGCTTGTCCTCGGGCGACGCATTTTTCTTGGCGAGCGCCTCCGCTTTTTCGATCCAGATCGCTTGCTGGTTACGATTTTCCGCGAGCTCACCGGCGAGAAGCAATCGCGGGATGGTCGGCGCCTTTTCCGCGGCTTTCGTCGCGAGATCGCGCGCGCGATGATCGTTCGGATCGTCCGAGCCGGTCGACGTCATGTAACGCGCGAACGCTTCGAGGCTCGCGGCGTCTCCGCCCTTTGCGGATTTTTCGAACGCCTGCAGCGGACCCGACACACGTTGTGCGGTTAGAGTTTCTTTGGCGGCGAAGGCCTCGGTGGCACGTTGTAAATCCGAATGCGTTGCGATTTTCGGATCCGAAGATCCGTCGGCACCTGCCAAACGGACCGACACCATCGGCGCGTCATCGTCGCCGCACGCTTTCACCAACAGCCTATTTTCACCGGCTTTCAGCGTTACGTTGGCGGCGAGCCGCTCGGCGTCGAGTGACCGATATTTGTCGTCCGACAAAACCTCTTTGCCGTTCCAAAAAATCTTCATCGCGCCGGCGCTGCCCGCCCAAATGGAAATGGGCCGTGCTTCGCCTTTTTTCATTTTGTCGTCGCGCGCGAACGTGAGCGAAAACGAGCAGCCATTTTCTTTCGGGCGAACCAGCGCGCCGAAGTCGAGCCATCCGAACGGAAACACGTCCGCCGCCGCACGCCATTTCACCGCGCGCTCTTTGCCGTCGTAGGAGCGAGACAAATCCGGAATGGTGTTTTCGACCTCCGGTCCGAAGTTGCGTTCGAACCCTGCTTTGCCTTCGTTGTCGAACGGTCCGAGCGTGAGCCAGCTCGAAATGAAACCGAGCTTTTGGATCTGCGCTTTGGCGCCGTCGATGTCACCGCGGCGTCTGCGCGAATACGCAACGAGCAATCCGGCATACGCGCGCGCTGGCGGCGTGGCTTCGGTGCCGTTCGCGATTTCGTTCAGCGCCTCCTCGACTTGTGCAGGATCCTGTTGATCCCATTGGCGCCACAATCTTCGGAGCGCCGCATAAACGAGCGGGCCGCGTGCGCGAATCGCGCCGTCGCGAAGCTCGGTGACCTTCGCTAAATCGTGTGCCGAATCTGCGCGCGCAGCCGGCGACGCAAACAGCGGAAGCAAAGCAACGACTCCTACGAAGAATACGGTGCGGGCCAAACGCGTTCCCTTTTTCGGAAGTTGCCGCGCCATTGAAATGCGGGTTCTAGACATCGAGTCGCTCACCTTTAGTTGCGTCGCATGTTAGTAGGGGAGCCCAAAACAGGCCTGGGCGATTTTCACGAGCCCGTGCCTGTGAATCATAAGGCCATGAACGTGTCACAAGTTGCGGACTTCGGTAGAGTGCGCCGGAACATGCTGTCCGGGCTCATTAAGACCCTTCGCCCTCATCAGTGGGTGAAAAATGTCTTCGTCTTGGCGCCGATCGTCTTTGCGAAAGACCTCGTGCTCCAGACCGCGGCC
>JBDTFL010000287.1:0-4368 GCA_039937955.1 Polyangiaceae bacterium
GAAATCACCCCCTTTTCTCGGGTGATCCCGCGACAACCGACGACGAAGGCGACGAGCGCATTCTCTCCGCCGAGCGCGCGGCGCCAAGCGTCCGCGAGATCGGGCTGGCGCACGAACAGCGCAGCACCACTGGTCGATCGATCGAGCGTCGTGATGGAAGTTGCGTTTTCGGCTCCTGCCAACTTCCGAACGCGCGCTTCGAGCGAACGCATTTCTTCGTGGGCCTCTTTCGCCACCACGATGATTGCAGCGTCGTCGAACAAGATTTTCGGAGCTGGCGGGGCGGCGGCGCGCAAGGTCGCGACTGTCTCGACTTCTTCGGTGAGCGGGATCATGTCGATCGGCTGCAGGCGCTGCGTCGCATAACCGAGCCGCTCAAGATGATCGAGATCACGTGCGAGCGTGTCGGGATCGCACGACACGTAGGCGATCGTTTTCGGCGCGAGCTGTGCGAGACGCTGCCGCGCTTCGACGCTCATTCCTCTCCGCGGCGGATTCGTTACGACTGCATCAAAATGCCTATTTTTTGCGGAAAAATCGCGAAGAGCGCGCGCAACGTCGGACGCGGTCGTGCGCAATTTTACGTTCTGCGATTTCGCTGCTTGTCGTGCACGGTCAGCCGCCGGCGGAAATGATTCGACGAGCTCGACGTCCGCCCCCGTAGCCGCGAGCGCAAGAGCAATGGCTCCGGCGCCTCCGTACAAATCCAAAACGCTCGCCGATTTTTTTCCGATGTCGAGAGCGTGCAGCACGGTGTCGTGAACTCGCGCTGCTTGTCCGCGGTGCGCTTGCACGAAGGCACCGAACGTCGCGAGATGTGTTGAGCGACCATGCGTGTCGGAGGCCTGCGCCGCGCCCGTCAGCAGCGTCGTTTCATCGCCCAAAATCTGCGGCGCGTCCTCGTTGCGAAAATTCACTGCCACGCCCGCGATTGCCGGCTGCGCTTTCCGAATTTCTTCCGCGAGGCTTCGCAGTCGGTCGATGGGCGGCGAAGCTTCGCGATCGACGACCAAGGTCGCGAGCACCTGTGCAGCATCTCCGGTCTTCACCTCGCGAAGGTCGATGGCGCGCAATGCGGTTGCGTCGGGGTGACTCACGAAGCGCCGCATCGTGTCGGCGACGCGAGCAAGCAACGGCGTCAGCACGCGACACTCCGGAATGTCGACGACCTGATGACCGCCGCCTTTCGCAAAAAGCCCTATTTTTCCCGCCGAAACGATGAGCTTCGCGCGCGTGCGATAACCAACGATCGGGTCGGCTGGCGCAACGTCATCGATCGAAACGCCCAAATCGAAATGCATGAACGACGAAGCAACTCGGCGATGTTTAATCGTGAGTTGCTCGCCGTACGTCGATTCAATCAGTGGACAGCCGGCGCATTCACTCGCGTGTACACAAGCTACGCGCGCCATGCGCGGCATCTTACTCCGAGAATGGTCGTCTCAGTTGACGATGACTGCGCCCGGCCAACGCTGACGCGTCGAGCCGCTCTCCGAACGAATCGAGAAGAGCGCTTCGCCTTGGAAATCTTGCGGCGGCGCAGCGAGCACGGTGATCGTCAAGTTGACCTTCGTGCCGTTGTTCACCGTGGTCTTGTCGAAATCGAACTGCAGCGTGTTCGTGCCTTCGAACTGCGCGGCGTAGTCGACACCAGAGATCGTCCAATCGGGCGTCGGCGCATCGGAGAACGCGGTCAGCACGATGGTTTTCTTGGCGCCCACCTTCAAGTTGAACGCCTCGGATGCCGGCGCGACGTTGAAGTAAATGTCGCCCGCCGGCGCCGGGACGCACGGATCGTGGCTCCCTTTGGCAGCCGTGTTCGACCACGAGCGTTGCACGACGAATCCGCTCTCGTGGTACTCGTCGCTGTTGTCCTGCGTGACGCAAAGGTCGCCGACCTCGCCGCCTTCGATCGACCATTGTTGATCTCGCATGTAGTACGCGGTGCCGCTTCCGACATGCGGGTCGGTCGCCGCTTCGATGTACTCGTGGCTCGCAGCGAGCGTCGTTTCGGTTTCGGAGCCGCAGCGCGGAACGAGCGCGTACTGAACCGTCGCGCCCGGAATTCCGGCACCGCCATCGAGGCTGGCGCTTCCCGGATATGCGTACGAGTTGTGGTAGCCGCCGAACTCGCCGCAGCTCGTGGAGCCGTCGAGATTCACGGTGTACGAGTCCGAGGGCAAATAGATCGCGTACAGCGTGTCGGTGGTGGGCGCCGGGAATTTTCCGGAGCTGATCATGCTGGTGATGAAGTCTTGAAGCGTTGCCGCGCCGCCTTGCGATGAATCGGTGAACGACGTCGTCGGGAAATCCGTGGACGCCAAGTGAACCGGATCACCGGCGTCGCCTTGTCCGACGCAACCGCCGCTCGAATCGCAGTAGCCCGCGCGAACGGCATCCCACCATTTCGTCGTGGTGATGATGCTGCTGAACTTCTCGAGGTCGGTGCGCATCGTGTCGCCGTCGACCGTGATCGCGATGAGGTGTGCCGCCTGAAGGACCGAGCCGCCGTTGAAGTCCACGAGCGGCAGCGCCGGGTGCTTCGACGGATAGGTCGGATCGACCGGATCCGGACCTGTGCTCGTCGTTCCCGAATCCACGACGGCGGATGAGCCGGTTCCCGAATCGTCACCGTCCGTGGATTGCGCGGGCGCCGGAGAGGTTGACCCACCACAGGCAGCGAACGCAAAAACCGGAATCGAAACGACGAACGGGAGAACGTGGCGAAGCATCATTTGGGGGCAACCTTTCGGAGAGCTCGACTGACGACGCGAGCCCTTGAGCAAGAAGCCTGCCCCCCAAGTGCGTTGTGTGCGGGCCTGTGCGTACGGTGACGATCTGCGATTTCCGTCCCGGCTGGACGAAATAACTGAGGATTTTCGCGGATGTGCGTTCTCTGACAGTACGTTGATGTGTGTCGTGCGTTATCTGACGGCCTGAACGTGGGTATCTACGAGGCCGAAGAGTTGACCTCGTCGAATCCTTCAGCTGCGGTCACCGGCTTCGCGCACGGAGCCCCAGCACTGTGATAGCTACCCCCCAAAGATGGCGCGTCCGCTTCGGATTTTGATGGTCTCGGCCGAGGTCGAAACGTTCGCCCGCACCGGCGGATTGGGAGATGTGGTTTACGGACTCTCACGGGCGCTCGGCGAGCGCGGGGCAGAGGTCGTGGTCGTCACGCCGCGCTACGGAGTCACGCGCGTTCCGAGCGAGGCAAGCTGGTGGTGGAACAGCGTGCGCGCTCCGGTTGGTTGGGGCCCAGAGCACAATCGCGAGCTCGGTGTGCTCGAAGCGAAAATCGGGACGAACGCGCGCGTGTGCTTGTTGGCGGATTCTTTCTTGTTCGACCGCAACGGCATCTACGGAGACGACGCTGGAACGTTCGGGGACAACGACCTGCGTTTCGCGACGCTGTCGCGCGGGGCGCTCGCCGTGGCCGAACGCGTTTGGGGATCACCAGCGGACGGCGGCGGACCCGACGTCGTTCATGCGCATGACTGGCACGCTGCGCTCTCGGTCGTTTACTCCAAGCGCGCGCTGGGTGACGCATGGACAAATGTGCCGGCGATTTTTACGATCCACAATCTCGCCTATCAAGGCGTGTTGAGCGTCGGCGCGCTCGATCGCCTGGGAATTCCACGCGATTTGTATCGCGGCGATCACCTCGAGCATTTCGGAACCGTGAATTTGATGAAGGGCGCGGTCGCGCTCGCTGATCGCACGACCACCGTGAGCCCCACGTACGCGAAAGAAATTCGTACCGAGGCTGGCGGCTTCGGGCTCGATGGATTTCTGCGCGACAACGCATTCAAAACGGTTGGAATCGTCAACGGCATCGACCCCGAACGTTACACACCCGACTACGAGGCAGCGAACGCACGACGCGTGAAGCACGCACACAAAGTCGCGCTCGGCGAGGAGCTCGGCCTCGATCGCGATGACCGATCGCCGCTTTTTTCAGTGGTTTCGCGACTCACCTCGCAAAAAGGCGTCGACATTTTTTTGGATGCGCTCCCCGCGATCGTGCAGCGCGGAGCACGCGTGGTGCTGATCGGAACCGGCGACACGAGCGTCGAAAATGCGATGCGCAGAGCAGCCGAACGATTTCCCGGACGCGTCGCCGTCAAAATCGCGTTCGACGAGAAGCTCGCGAAACGCGTGTATGCTGCAAGTGATTTTTTTGTCATCCCTTCGCGCTTCGAACCGTGCGGTCTCACGCAGCTCTATGCGATGCGCTATGGCGCAATTCCCATCGTCACCGACGTCGGCGGCTTGCACGACACCGTCACGCCCTACAATCCTGGGCAAGATTCAGGCACCGGATTCGTCGCACGCATTCCCACATCGACCGCATTGCTCATCGCGCTC
>JBDTFL010000288.1:0-4060 GCA_039937955.1 Polyangiaceae bacterium
GCGACTTGTGTCCTTCGCTCAGCGTGCGGCCAGTGAGCTCGAAGACCTCGAGCGCGCGGCTTACGCGAACCACGTCGTTCGGATGAAGACGCGTTGCCGATTCGGGATCGACCACGCGCAATTTTTCGTGGAAGACGTCGCGGCCGAGAGTCTCCACTTCGTTGCGATGACGAGCGCGAATCTCTTCGTTCGCGGGTGATGCGTCGACGAGGCCAAATAACAGGGCTTTCAGCCACAGAAACGTGCCGCCGCATAAAATGGGACGAAGGCCGCGCGAGCGAATTTCTTGGATCGCGCGATCGGCCAGCGTCGCGAATTTGGAGGCATCGATCGTAGAGAGCGGATCGGCGACGTCGATCAAGTGATGACGCACGCGCAATTTTTCTTCGCTGCTCGGCTTGCCCGATCCGATGTCGAAGCCGCGATAAACCTGCACGCTGTCGACGCTCACGATTTCGCCGCCGATCTTCTCGGCGATGCGAATGGCGATTTCCGTTTTGCCGCTCGCGGTGGGTCCTACGAGCGCGACGAGGAGATCCGGAGTTTCGTCGAGCTTTTTGCAGATCGCGTCGACTGCCGCATCGTGGTTGTCCCCGAGGGCAGTGTTCCTTTCAGTCTCATCTTCCGACACGGCGCTCGAGCTCCGTGAAGGCGAGGCGAGTCACCACCGGTCTGCCATGCGGACAATGACCCGAAAAATCCACGGTATCCAGTGCACGCAAAAGCGTCGTTGCCTCTTCGCGTGAGAGCGCGTCGCCGGCGCGAACCGATCCGTGACACGCCATCGTGGCCAACACCAAATCCACCGCGCCACCGAACGGACGACCTGCTTCGCGTGTCATCTCGGCGATCAGATCACGAACCAATTTTTCTGGCTGCGCGCGCGACAGAATTTTCGGGACCGCGTGAATGGCGACGGCGGTCGGACCCACGGCCCGCACCTCGACGCCGAGCAATGCAACTTCGTTCGCGTGCTCCTCCAGCGCGATCATCTCGCGTGCGCCGAGCTCGATGACGTCGGGAACCAAGAGTCGTTGCGATGCGATCGCGCGCGCACCGAACGCACGACGCAGACGGTCGAACGTGACGCGCTCCGCCGCCGCGTGCTGATCCAAAACGTAAACGCCGTCGTCACCCTCACACACCAAATACGTTGCGCGCGCTTGAGCGAGATACGTCAAACCACTATAAAAACCGGCTCGCGCGAAGAGATCAGCACTTTCACCGGCGGCGAGCGGCTCGGCGATCGCGTACGGACGCGCATTGGAGTCGGGGACGATCTCGTACGAGCGTGCGCTCTCGGGCATCACCTCGTTCGTGAATGATTGCGGACGCGAAGCGAACGGGAAGATCGACTCCGCCATCGAGCCGGAAGGCGGCGGAATGGTCGACGAGCGATCGTTTCGAAACGTAGATTGCGGTTTGAGCCAAGGCCGCGAAGGCGGACCGAGCGCCGGGATCGCGAACGCGCGTGACGTTGCCGCATAGAGCTCACGCGTGACGGCGTCGAGAACCGAACGCGCGTCGGCGAAGCGCACCTCGGCTTTTTGCGGATGCACGTTCACGTCGACGAGCTCGGGCGGAAGATCAATGTAGAGTACACCTACTGGATAACGGCCTGGCTCTAGTACCGAGCCGTAGCTCTGCGCAACCGCGCGCGCGATATGACGATCCTTGATGGCGCGTCCGTTCACGAAAATATAAAGCGCGACTGCGCCAGCACGTGCGCGCTCCGGAGACGCCAAATGTGCTTCGATTTTCAGGTCCCCACGTTCTCCGATGCAGGGCTCTAGGCGCTCTTCGCCGATGGCACGTGCCGCGCGTTCTTTGCGTGAGCCAGCCCGCAAATATTCGCGAGCGACGCGACCGTCTCGCGCGAGCACGAAGCTGACCTCTGGACGCGAGAGTGCGGCGAGCAGAACGGCTTCGCCGACGTGCGCGCTTTCGGTGCCGGTCGCTTTCAAGAATTTTCGGCGAGCCGGTACGTTGAAAAATAAATCGCGGACCTCGACACTGGTACCAACCGCAGCGCCCGCCGGTTTCACGCGCGGCAATCCTCCACCTTCGATGATGATCTCGGTCGCTTCGTCGGCATCGTGCGGTCTGGTGACCAGCGTCATGCGCGCGACCGATGCGATGCTCGGTAACGCTTCGCCGCGAAAACCAAATGTGCCGATGGCTGCGAGATCTTCGAAATGGCTTATTTTGCTGGTCGCGTGACGTTCCATCGCGCGCAGTGCGTCGCCGTGGCTCATGCCTTCGCCGTCGTCGGTGACGCGAATTCTGGCGAGCCCGCCTTGATCGATCTCGACGCGTATTTTGGTCGCGCCGGCGTCGAGCGCATTTTCCACGAGCTCTTTGACGACGCTGGCCGGGCGTTCGACGACCTCACCGGCCGCGATTTGGTTCGCTAGATCGTCGGAGAGACGATGGACCTTGTCGCTCCCCGAGGGCGGGTTTCCCTCTGGTCTCATCTTTCGGTCAGGCGCCTTTCGGTCGCCTCGAAAAATTCGCGCGAGCGTTGCCTCGTCAAACACAGCACGATGGCAACCGCGAACAAGCCGCGCGCCACCAAAAAACCGGTCATGGCAACCCGCGCGATCCGCGGATAATTACGGGCAACCCACGCGACGGCTTCCGGATCACCACCCGAGTCACGAAGTTGGGAAAGCGCGAGCGCGATCTGCGCGGCGCGAACGTCGGGCGTCAAAAAGAACGCGACGATCGCCAGCGCGGCTTGCGCCAGAGCGATCTGCATCACCGGACCCCGCGCCGATCCTCGGCCCGCCATCGCGCGAGCGGCTGCCCAAACGAGCGCGGCACCGAGCAAGAAGCTCGCGACGTTCAGCGGAAAAAGGCGATTGTGTGCAGCGAACCAAATATCGAAATAGTGCTCGGTTGCCGCGATCTCCGCCGCGCGCATTCCTTCGTCGGCGACGCTGCCGAATTTGTCCGCCAGATCCAAATGCCCTTGATGAAGGAGCAGTGCGTTGTTGCAACCGTCGATGAACGCGGCCGCGCCGAACACCCACGAAAAAAGGAGCGCACCTACCAAATACCAAGGCCGTCGCGGCCCGCCTTGCCCCGGCATGCGCGGCGGCGGAACGGAGGCAGCCTCCGGCGGCATCGAGTCCATAAGCGCGAGATAGCATTATTTCGCCCTCGGCGCGCGCCGCGTGTTACGGGGATCCTGTCCGCGGTCCGGATTTTTCAGGGGTCGCGGCGAGGAGACACCATGCGGCGTACGCGTGCTTTTTCGGGCTTCCAATCCGCCTTCGTCTTGGCCACCGTTCTCATTTCCGTTTCTGCGTCGGGCGCGACGCCGAATTTGCCAAAGCCGAAAAAAACCGGTGCTTCCGACATTCCGGCGGTGACGCTCACCCCCGGATTGAAAGAGAAGCTGAAGAGCGGCGACGCAGCGGCGGTGCAGAGCGCGCTCGAAGAATTGCGCATTGCCGGTCATGCGGGTGCAGCGCTAGCTCCGGACGTTGCGGCGATTTTGGATCGTGGGACGACGGCGCAACTTTCGGTTACCGCGCTCGATACGCTCGGCGATCTCGAGGTCGAGGGGACAAGCTCGAGCATTGCGCCTTATACGAGGCACCGAAACGACCAGATTCGGCGCGCTGCGGTTCGTGCGCTCGCGAAGACGAAAGGTGCAGCGGCCACCACGGCATTGCGGCGTGCGCTCTCCGATCCCGACGCGCAAGTTCGCGGATTTGCGGCCAGCGGTTTGGGCGGCATCAAAGCACACGACGCGATCGGTGATTTGTTCATTGCGCTCGATCATCGCGTCAGTGAAGCGGCGGCGTCGATCGGTCAATTGTGCACGCCTGCAGAATGCATGCAGTTCTCCGATCGCCTAGGTCGTCAGCCGTTCGACGTCATGACTGGCGGCTTCGATCAGATTTTGTTCCGCCCCACGAACGAGGTCGACGACGACACGAAGATCAAAATCGTCGGCAAGCTTCGCGAGCTCGGCACCAAAGAGGTGAATGCGTTTTTGCGCGACGTGCAAAAGCGTTGGCCACCGAAAAATTCTGCTCGCGTTAAGTACGCA
>JBDTFL010000289.1:0-2917 GCA_039937955.1 Polyangiaceae bacterium
ATTTCATATGGCGCACGTGCTCTTCGCGGGCGCCGATTCCGCCCGGCACACCCAGCACGAATTGAAAATGGAGTGGCGCGGAGATGGCACCCTCCTTCAAGAGCGCGAGCGCCTCCTCTATGTGACCAACCTCGTAACACTCGAGCTCCGCCACCGCCTTGGACGCGCGAATGCGTTTTGCCATTTCGCGAATCTCCGGCCGCGTGTTGATAAAGACGTCGTCGCCGAAATTGAGCGAGCCACAATTGAGCGTCGCCATTTCTGGTTTGCACGCAAGCGGGCCCGCTCGTTCTTCGAGCGACATGCCGACCGCGCCGCCCGTCGTCGTTTGGATGATGCAGTCGGTTTTGGCTCGAATCGCGGCGATCGCTTCACCGAAGCGCTCGGCGGATTGTGTGTTCGATCCGTCGTCGTTGCGCACATGCAAATGAATGACGGCCACACCCGCTTCGCGACAACGCGCCGCTTCGTCGCCGATCTCTTTCGCTGTAATCGGCAGATATTTCGTCTGCGCGCGCGTGATCTCGGCGCCCACGATCGCCGCCGTCAAAATTACCTCGTTCGAGATTTCAGTGGTCGCGCGTTGAGTCGTCGCAAATCCTTCGGTGCCGTCTGCAGAAGAAGCAGGCGTGACGATCGGATCCACGCCCGGCGCAGGTCCGGCCGGCAAACCCGGCGCGTAAAGCTGCGGAGGACGACGCTGCAATTCTTTAGGCGTCACGCACGTGCCCACCGCCCGACAAACCACGACGGGCGTCGCCAAAATTTCCGCTGCGCTCGCCGCTGTGCCTTGTCCGCGCAAATTCGAAATCACTTTTCGCGCTTCGAAGCGAATGGTGCGGCTCGTGCGCCCAAGCTTCATGAGCTCCGCCGTCGCTTCGATGAAATCGCCTGCGAACACCGGCGCGAGAAATTCCACGACTTCGTAGGCTCGAAACAAACCCTCGTCGCCGTCGAGCCGAATCAAAAGCTCGGTCGCCAAATCGCCGAACAGCGCCAACATGCGTGCGCCGTCGACGAGCTCACCGGCGTAATGCGCGTCGTGCGCGCTCATTCGAAGTCTGAGAACGACCTTGAGGCCAATCATTCGAGCCAATCCTTTTTGCGAATCTTATGGGTGACGCACCATTCTTGAGCCGATTGCCTGGGGATGGGCCACATGATACCTCGGCGTGCTCGAAACTATGGACCTCATCGAAGCGCGGAACCTTCCCGCGCATGTCGGCATCATCATGGATGGCAACGGCCGCTGGGCGCAGCAGCGTGGAAAGCCGCGCGCCCTGGGTCATCAAGAAGGTGCGCGTGCCGTTCGTCGCATCGTTCGGGCCGCACGTCGGCTCGGCGTGGATGCCCTCACGCTCTATGCGTTCAGTGAGCAAAACTGGTCGCGTCCGGAAGACGAAATCGAAGGGCTGATGGGCCTCTTGCTCGATTTTTTGTCGTCGGAGCGCGAAGAAATTTTGGAGAACTCGATCCGCCTCCGCGCGGTCGGCAATGTGTCGCGCTTGCCATCATCGGTTCGCCCGGTTTTGGAGGCGCTCGCCAGAGATAGTGCGAACAACGAGGGCATGACGCTGACGCTGGCCCTCAGCTACGGCGGTCGCGAGGAAATCGTGGAGGCCGCGCGCGCGCTCGCCGAAGAGGCCCTCGCGAAAAAAATCAACGTCGCCGACATCGACGAAAAAATGCTGCACGCCAAGCTGCCGAGCCTCACGGTGGGCGATCCGGATCTGGTCATTCGCACCGGTGGCGAGCGACGCATCTCGAACTTTTTGCTCTACGGCCTGGCGTACGCGGAGCTTCATTTTACGGATGTTTTGTGGCCCGACTTCGATACTCGGGATTTGTTCGCAGCGATCGCCAGCTATCAAGGTCGTGAGCGTCGTTTCGGTTTGGTCGGAAAGCCGGCTGCGCCCATCCATGTCGTTCCCGATCAACCCGCCGAAGACTCCGACCAACAAATCTCCGCGGGGTCTGAGCCAAAAACCAGCGCGCCCGAATCGCAGCGCAAGCTCCGCATCGCGCGATAGCCGCATGCGCCTGAGCGTTCGTCAGCGTTCTGTCATCGCCCGCGCGCAGCTGTGTTAGAAGAACGCCGTCTCGTGGCCGAAGCTTCGGAAAAGAAAGCGCCGTCGAATCTCGCGGTTCGCCTCGCGACCGCGGCGGTAGGCGCGCCCGCCATTTTGGTCCTTCTTTATTTCGGGCCGGCGTGGGGTTTTTTCCTGCTCGCGCTCGCCGTGTCGCTGATCGGCGTCTGGGAATTTTTGAACATGACGCACCCGGGGGATCGCGTCTCGCAGATCTACGGCGTCGTGCTTTCCGCAGCGGCAGCTTCCGCGGTTTATTTCGGGCACCATCGCTTGATCATCACGGTGCTCGTCGTCGTACCGCTCGCGGGCCCGCTTTTTACGCTGTTTCGGCTCGGTGACATTTCAACCGCCGCGCTTCGTGCGTGCGCGATGTCCCTTGCACCGTTGTTCGTGCCGATGCCTCTCGCACTCCTCGCTATCTTGCGCCGCGATCAGGGGCCGGGCTGGGTCGTCATGTCGATCATGTTCGCGTGGTTCGCGGACAGCGGCGGATATTTCGCCGGCAGATTTTTCGGCAAGCACAAGCTCTACGAAGCGGTGTCGCCCAAAAAAACCGTGGAAGGCGCGTTCGGCGGAATTGCTGGCGCCATGGTCGGCGCTCTCATGGCCAGTCTTTGGTATTTGCCGAAGCTTCCGCTCACGCATTCGCTACCGCTTGCGCTGGTCGCGTGCGTCCTCGGACAAGCCGGTGATTTGGCTGAATCGCTCATCAAGCGTTCCACCGGTGTGAAAGATTCCGGCGCCATCGTTCCTGGCCACGGCGGGATTCTCGACCGAGTCGACGCGCTGATCTTGACGACCGCTACGGTCTATCTCTACACGCTCTG
>JBDTFL010000290.1:0-3654 GCA_039937955.1 Polyangiaceae bacterium
CGCGCGCGAGCACGTTGATCGCGGCGTCGTCCGCGGCGAGGTTCTCCTTGCCGACGACATCGCGCAGCCGCGCCCCGATCTGGCGCGCGCTGACGAGCTTGAAGTCGTAGCGCTGGCAGCGGCTCAGGATCGTGATCGGAACCTTGTGGACCTCGGTCGTCGCGAAGATGAATTTGACGTGCGGTGGTGGCTCCTCGAGCGTCTTCAAGAACGCGTTCCACGCTGCGTTCGAGAGCATGTGGACCTCGTCGACGATGTAGATTTTGAAACGGTCACGCGCGGGGCGATACGAAAGCCCTTCCTGCAGGCGGCGCACCTCGTCGACGCCGTTGTAGCTTGCGCCGTCGATCTCTTGGACGTCCATGTCTACGCCCGCCGCGATTTCCGTGCATGCTGCACATACTTGACACGGCGTTGCGGTGGGCCCTTTGGCTTGACCGTCGGCGCCCAGGCAATTCAGGCATTTTGCGAGCAGTCGTGCGCTGGTCGTTTTTCCGACGCCACGAACTCCCGTGAACAGAAACGCGTGAGCGACGCGGCCTTGGGCGATGGCGTTCGCGAGCGTTTGCGCGACATGCTCTTGCCCGACCAAATCTTGGAACGACTGCGGACGATATTTTCTCGCGAGTACGAGGTAGCTCACAGCGATTTAGTAAAGCGATCGCCAAGCCGCCGCAATGCTCGCGGCACTCGAAGCTTCTTTAAGATCGCATGCGCGAAGCTCGGCTGTTTTTATTTGACGATCTCGTCGAGCTTGTTCGCGCGAATGATGGTCGCGAGCTGAACGAGCCACGGCGAAACAAATGCATTCACGTCGCTGGGCGTGAGGCCGGCCTTGGGAACGAACAGCACTCCGGCCGCTGCAAACTCGTTGTTCTCACACGAGAGCGTGACCGTTTCGAATTCGTGATTGAGCGTATTGAAGCGTGGCGCCGCTTGCTCGCACGGAACCTTCAACGTGGATGGAACGACGAGCACCAGCCGACGCGGGCTTTCCGCCTGCACGACGGCGAACGTGAACGCGCCCTGCTTCTTCGCGTCGCACGCGATGGCCTTCACCGAATTTTCGCAATCGTGGCCGCCGAGCGTCAGCGCATCGATCACCTGTTTGTGACCTGCCGGCGTGTCGTCGCCCATCACCATGTTCGCGGACGGGGCCGGCGAAGCAGCGGGCGGCGCTTGCATCGAGCCGCCGCACGAAATGAGAATTGGGGCGCAAAACAGCGGGAAAAACGCGACTGACGTGGTTTTCATCCGACCTCGCGGATATCACGAACGACGACCGAGTTGGCAATCGCAACGTTTTTGGGAACTCCGGCGAAGTCCCAATGTCATTCGAGGCGGGCGCGGTTTTATTCAAAAAAAATGGAGGCAAAAATGTTCGAGCACTTTCGTGACGGCGGTATCGGCATGTTTCCGATTCTCATCTTCGGTGTGGTGCTTCTCGCAGTGGCGATTCGCTATGCAGTGAAGCCGCAGAAGAAGCTGGTTCCGCTCCTATACGGTCTCGGCATTTTGACGATGGCGAGCGGCGGCCTCGGATTCGTCACGGGTCTCATCACGACTGCCGGTGCGATCGGATCGAATCCGGATTTCACGAGCCACGCGGGCCTCATCACCATCATCGGCTTTGGCGAGTCGCTCAACAACGTCGCGTTCTCGCTCATCTTCGTGACGCTCGCTGCACTCGCTGCGTGTCTTGGTGCAATGCAAATCGCGCGCACTCCGCTCGAAGGTTCGTGACGACGATCTCTGCGTTGCTCTCTGCGATGCGTGCTCAACGTACGGAAGTACGTTTCCGCGCGCTGCTTCGTCGCGCCTTGACTCGTCGCCACGTCCTCTTCGATCGGTTCTCGATCGCTGAGATTATTTTTTCAGCTCGGCGATGAGCTCAGGAACAGCTGTGAAGAGATCTTGCACGAGGCCATAATCAGCGACTTGGAAGATCGGGGCTTCAGGATCTTTGTTGATCGCAACGATGGTCTTGGAGCCCTTCATTCCGGCGAGATGTTGAATCGCTCCGGAGATGCCGATGGCGAAGTACAGCGCGGGTGCGACGACTCGGCCGGTCTGTCCAACTTGCAATTCGGGCGGTGCATAACCAGCATCGCAGGCCGCGCGGCTCGCGCCGACTGCAGCACCGAGAAGCTGCGCGAGCGGGTCCAAAACCTCTGCGAATTTTTCTTTGAGCGCGCGACCACCGGAGACGATGACGCGTGCTTCGCCGAGGTCGGGACGCTCGCTCTTTGCGGCTTCGAGTGAAACGAATGCGATGCGCGCGGCAGCTGCGTCAGCCGGAGCGACGGCGACGTTTTCAACCGGCGTATTTCCGCCAGATGGTTCTGCAGCCAAAAACTCGGACTGGCGAACGCTGACGACTTGCTTCGGCGTCGTGATCTCGACGTGCGCGTAAGCGTTGCCGGCGTAGGTCGGGCGTTTGTATGAGAGCTTGCCGCCGTTGTTGGTGACGCCTGAAATGTCCGGCGCGTAACCGGCATTCAATTTCGCGGCGACGCGCGGCGCGAGATCCTTTCCGAACGAGCTCGCAGTAATGGCGACGATGTCGAACGCAGCAGCAACTGCCGCGATGGTCGGCGCGTAACGCTCCGCGAGCGGATGCTCGAGTGAGGCGTCCTCAGCGGCGAGAATTTTCTGCGCGCCGAAGGCTTCCAATTCTTTTCCTGCCGCCGATGCATTCGCACCGAGCACCAAGATCGAAAACGGAAGATTCGCAGCCTTCGCGAAGGCGATGGCGGAGTGGGTGCTCTTTCGAACGTGACCGTCGGCGAGCTCTGCAACCAGGAGTATTTGGCTCATTTTCGTGATCCTTTTTCTTTTGGCCTAGAGCACTCGAGCTTCGGTTTTGAGCTTGTTGACGAGCTCGGCAACAGTCTTGAGCTTCACACCAGCTTTGCGAGCGGGCGGCGCTTCGTAGCTCGTCACTTTGATTTTCAGCGCGGTGTCGGGCGCGAGCTCGGCGAGCTTCACCTCGACGAGTGGCTTCTTCTTCGCGGCCATGATCGCCATCAGTGCTGCGAAGCGAACACCGTCTGCATATTTGTGCGCCGGCGAATGCTTCGACTGAACGCTGTTCGGCGCAACAATACGAAGGTCGACGCTCACCACTGCGGGCAACGTCACGCGCACGACCATGGATCCGCCGTCGATTTCGCGGTGAACGAGCAATGACTTGTCGTCCTCACTCTTGATCGATCCGGCGAACGTCGCTTGCGGCCAACCCAAATACTCGGCGAGCAACTGCCCGACCTGATTCGAGTCACCCTCTACTTGCTGCTTGCCGATCAAAATCAGATCCGGCTTCTCTCTTTCGACGAGCGCCTTCAACGCACGCGCGACGAGATCGCCGTCGAGCTGGTCATCCGTTGCGTCCACGCGAATCGCGCGGTCCGCGCCGGTTGCGAGCGCAGCACGCAGCGTGGTCTCGACCTCTTTCGGTCCGAAGCTGACGACGAGAACCTCGCCGAGCCGCGTCTTCGGGGCTGCGCCATTTTCAGTCAAACGGAGCGCGGTCTCGACCGCGTATTCGTCGAACGGATTCGGTTTCCATTCGAGACCGGTCGTCTCGACCTTGCCGCCGTTGATTTTGATCTTGTTCGCGTTGTCCGGGTCGCTGACGCGCTTGAGCGGAACGAG